>PLSX01000136.1 GCA_003165315.1 Acidobacteriota bacterium | reverse complement strand
AGTGGATGTTCCGCGCCGGTCACACCGACGACTATCCGCTGCACCTCCGTTCCGAGCTTCTTGCCGGCGATCCGGTCTTCCCCATCCTGCGCGAGGCCACGCCCGTCCGCATGGACCTCACCCACAGCGGATGGAGCGACATTTTCTTCCTGGGAATGGACTATCCGGAAGGCGCGCGCGTGCTGAACATTTCCATCGACCTCAGCGTGCGCGGCGCCGGACCGGACGCGCCGCGGCCTCCGGTGGAAGCCTACTTCCGCGTGATCGACCGGCCGGTGCTGCGCCTCGCCAGCGTGGACCTGAAGGCCAGCGTGGAGATTACGACCGTCGCGGAGGTGTTCGATTTCGCCCGCGATTACCTGGGTTTGCTCAAGGCCGCCGTGATCGCTTCCGGCATTGTCCCTTCGGGCATGGAGGGTTCCACCCGGCCGCTCGGGGAATTGTTGGCCGCGCTGACCGGCTTGCCGGGCCACGGCATCGAGATCGTCAGCAAGGTCAACGACATCCCCAAAGGCTCCCGGCTAGCGGTCTCCACCAGTCTGCTCGGGTGCCTCATCGCGGCGTGCATGCGCGCCACCGGCCAGATTCACGCGCTGGAAGGGGGCCTGTGTGAGGAAGACCGCCGCCTGGTGGCCGCGCGCGCCATCCTCGGTGAATGGTTGGGCGGCTCGGGAGGTGGCTGGCAGGATTCCGGCGGTGTGTGGCCGGGAATCAAGCTCATCTACGGGGTCGCGGCCCGGGAAGGCGACGCGGAATTCGGAGTCAGCCGCGGCCGTCTGCTGCCGGACCATCAGATCTTCAGCCGCCAGGATGTGTCCCCGGAAACCCGCAGTCAACTCCAGCAAAGCCTGGTGCTCGTCCATGGCGGTATGGCGCAGGATGTGGGTCCGATTCTGGAGATGGTGACGGAGAAATACCTGCTGCGCTCGGAAAAAGAGTGGCAGGGCCGAGTGGAAGCCGGCCGCCTGTTCGACGACATCGTCGCCCGGCTGAAGAGCGGAGATATTCAAGGCCTCGGTGCCTCAACCGAGCAAAATTTTAACGGTCCGATTCAGACAATTATTCCCTGGGCGGGCAATTTGTACACCGACATTTTGATCCGCCGCGTCCGCACGGAGCTCCGCGCGGACTTCTGGGGATTTTGGATGCTCGGAGGGATGTCAGGCGGCGGCATGGGGTTTATCTTCGCTCCTGAGGCCAAAGCCAGGGGACAGGAACGTCTGAAATCGATCATGAGCGACACCAAGCGCGCCATGGAACACGCCGCGCCGTTTGCCATGGAACCCGTGGTCTACGACTTCTCCATCAATGAAAACGGCACGCAAGCAGCTCTGCTGGAAGGCGACGCGGCTCTGATGCCCGCGGGTTATTACCAGATGATCGTACCCGGCCTGCTGCGCATGGAATCCCGCCGCCTATCGCCCGTGCGCCGCGCTGAGCTGGAACAATTCACCTCCGCCTGCCAAACCGTGCCGGAATTCCAGGGCATGGTGCAGCGCGTCTTTGAACACCTAATTCCTCAAAGCCCGCAAAAAGCCGACCGGACCCAAAGCCTCGATGCGCTGCTGGAAGCGTATGGATTTGATCGCGTGGAGCACGAACAGATCCAGGCGGATTTGCGCAACGGGCGCGTGGGACTTGCCCAGAACCGCCTTCCCGTCACCAGCCGCATCACCGATGTGGGCGCTGACGACCTGTTCGACGCCACAACCGAAGTCGCCGCGAAATACCAGGAAATGGGCAAGTATGCCTTGAAATCGGGCATGGTAGCCGTGGTTTCATTCGCTGGCGGCGCGGGCAGCCGCTGGACCAAAGGTGCGGGCACGGTGAAAGCTCTCAATCCATTCTGCCGATTGGGGGGCCGACACCGCAGCTTTATTGAAACGCACCTTGCCCACAGCCGGCGCACCGGGCGAATGGTTGGAACCGCGCTGCCTCATGTCATCACATCAAGTTACCTGACGCATGAGGCCATTGAGTCGCACCTTCGTTCCGTCGGAAACTATGGCTATTCCGGCCCGCTGATGATTTCGCCGGGGCGCTCCATCGGACTGCGATTCATTCCCATGGAAAGGGACTTGCGCTTTGCCTGGGAGGAATTGCCGCAGCAGATGCTGGACGAGCAGGCGCAAAAAGTTCGGGATAGCCTGCGCGCCACACTGATCGGATGGGCGCGGCAGATGGGCGAGGGCTCAAGTTATATCGACAACGTGCCGATGCAGTGTCTGCACCCGGTGGGCCACTGGTACGAAGTGCCCAACATGCTGCGCAACGGCACGCTGGTGCGCCTATTCGAGGAACGGCCGAATTTGAAGTACCTGATGGTCCACAACATTGACACCGCGGGCGCGGACGTCGATCCGGGCGTGCTCGGCTACCATATCGCCGAGGGCGCGGCCATGACCACGGAGGTGGTTGCACGGCAATTGGAAGACCGCGGCGGGGGCGTGGCGCGCGTTGACGGCCGCGTGCGCCTGATCGAAGGTCTCGCCCTTCCCAATGAAGAGATTGAGTCCATGCTGTCGTGGTACAACAGCGCCACGTATTGGATCGATATCGACCAGCTCCTGACCCAATTCGGGCTTACTCGCGACGACTTATCCGACTTGGAGCGGGTCAACAACTCCGTTAGGTCGCTCTCCGCTCGAATGCCCACGTTCGTTACGCTGAAAGAGGTAAAGAAGCGCTGGGGAAAAGGTCAGGAAGATGTGATGCCCGTAGCGCAATTTGAAAAGCTCTGGGGCGATATGACCAGCCTTCCGGAATTTCCCTGCCGCTATGCAGCCGTACCCCGCAAGAGGGGCCAGCAACTCAAAGAGCCTGCGCAACTGGATGGTTGGTTGCGTGATGGGTCGGCAGCGTATGTCGAATCCCTCTGTGAATGGGAAGATTAACACCCAGTGAACATCACTAAAGTCGCTATCACAAAGCGCCGATAAAAGAGTCGGGTAGGTATCCGGCTTCATGTAGAGGCGGCTTTACGCCGCCATGTGGCTACATGTACCGGCATGTGGCGAGGGAAGCTCGCCGCTACGACACCGGGTGCGGAAGGGAGGGGCGCGCCGTGATCTCCATCAAAAGGTATCTGGATCTCGATGAAAGCCAATTGAGCAGGGTTCGCCCGCCGGCCACGGAAGAACTTGCGGCCTCCATGTTGGAAGCCTACCGGGCGGCGCTGGGCGCGATGGGAAATTGTGGATTGCGGGCCTGCCCCCCCTTGGGCCCCGGCCTCCAGAACAGTTTGATGCGGCTGGCGGAATGCCTTGCCAAAACCGCCACCCCTCCCCTGGTGAAGCAAACGGAAGGGCAGGTGGAGCAGCAACTTCAGGAGTGGGGCGAGCACACGGCGGAGTACTTCCAGCAGCGGACCGGCGACGTGAAAGAAATCCTGATGACGCTGGTGCACGCGGCGGAGTCCGTAGCGGAGCGGGACAAACGTTACACGGCGCAGTTCGGTGAATTCACCAAACGGCTCCAGGCCCTCGTCAATCTTGAAGACCTTCCGCAAATCCGCGCAGCGATTGTGCGCGGAGCCAAAGAGCTGAAGACCTGTGTGGATAAGATGGAACAGGACGGCCGCGAGTCCGTGGCGGCGCTGCGGACGCAGGTTTCAACCTATCAAACCAAATTGGAAGAGGCTGAACAGCGCGCATCGCGCGATGCCTTGACCGGGCTCGACAACCGCCAGGGGGTGGAGATCAAGCTTCAGCGACGAATTGATGCCACCAGGCCATTCTGCGTTGTGATGCTGGACCTCAATGGATTCAAGAAGGTCAATGATACCCACGGGCACGAAGCGGGTGATGACTTGCTGAAACAATTCTCCACTGAATTGCGCTCGGCCTCTCGGGCAACAGACGAAGTGGGCCGCTGGGGCGGCGACGAATTTATCGTCATCCTCGACGGCAATATCGCCGAGGCCCAGTCACACGTCGAGCGCATGCAGAAATGGGTCTTTGGCAGTTACACTCTCAACCTGGGCGCCGAGGGGCCGAAAGTTGAGATGACCGCAGCCATCGGCCTGGTGCAGTGGCAATCGGAGGAAACGCTCAGGCAGGTTTTGGCACGCGCTGACGCGCTCATGTACAAGCAGAAGGCTGAAATGCACAAACAGCAAGGCTCGACAACGGGCGCAAGAGTGAATTAGCGCGATTCGCCCATCAGGAGGGTCCAGCCGATCGCCAGGTTCCAAGTCCCTTAGATGAAGTTATGGATTTGGGGCCATACTTCCTGGAGAGTGTGCAGGGGCTTGCGGCAGAGGAAAAGAGGCGCTCCCGATTCCTGCGCGTAAGGGTTTGTGAAGGTTGCGACCTGTTGTACGTCTTCGTACATACGTTCGTAGTCTTCCTTCGATCCGCCGATAACCAGCAGCACCTTTCCGGGTTTGTCGCCCGGTCCCCAGTACCAATAATTGTTGTGGCTGCTGATCGCATTCGGAAGGCCGTACTGCTTTCCCAGGAAGTCAATGGCACCAGCTTCGCCATAATTGCTGGCGCCAATCACGCAATCAGCTTTGTCTTCGGGCGAGAGATGACTGTAAATTCCGGCCATCTGCGCCACCATTTCCGGCCAGCCGAAACGATTAGAGAAGATCTGCGGGAGCTTGATGGATGCGTCTCCTCTTTCGCCTGAACTCGGCCTGATTCCGATGATGTCCTGGTAGCGGATGAACGTTTCCACGGGGAGAATCGGGAGCACCATCGGGGCAAGCAGGGCGCCACCCAAAACCAGCACGGTGAGGTAAGCGGGCTTAGTCCAGGTCCGATGGTAGTGGGCAAGGAAAACTTCGATTGCCACCCCGCCGGCCGGCAGAAGCATTAAGAACGCGGGGGCAAAATAATAGGGCTTGGAGTGCGTACTCAGCAGAACCGCCAAAACAGTCAGGAAGATCCAACCCAGCATCTGGAACCTGCGTCCCTGCCTCGCAATGAAAACGTAGACGAGTCCCGCCAGCCAGATGGGAAGCGTCAAGGGGTTAACCAGCAGCGTGCATTCTCGCAGGAAGACCCAGGGCGTCATGGGCAGATTCTTCTTGAGCGTGGCATTCCGGATGAATTCGGCCGTGGGAAAGTGATGGTGTACCTCCCAGAGAACGTGCGGGAGGAAGATCACGGCCGCCAGCGCCCCGCCCACCCAAAGCCATTTGTCGAGGAAATGCTTTCGCCCCGGTGTCAGCACCAGGCCAACAATCAGTCCTATGCCGAAAAATCCCATGGAGTACTTGTTTTCCAACCCCAGGCCTGCCACCAGACCCAGGAGCAGCCAAAGGCGAGTGTCACCGCCCTTCAGAATGCGCAGCAGGATGTAAATGGCCAGCGCCCAGAACAGATGGTCGAAACAGTTCATGGAGTAGTACTCGTCGACGGCAAGATAGACGCCGCCAATAATGAACGCCACGGTGGCCAGCGCCTGGGCAAAGCGGGCGCCACCCAACTCTCGCGCCATCAGTCCTACCAGGAGAGCTACCAGTCCCCCACAAACCGCGGGAAGAAGTCGCAAAGCAAACAGCGAATACCCGATTACGTGACTGCTCAGCGCAAGGACGAATTCTGAAAATGGCGGCTGGTCAACGTACCCCCATGCAAGGTGCCTGCTACAGGCGATGGCGTAAAACTCATCGCGGAAATATCCATAACCTCTATTGCTGAGGAGATGAATCAGCAGGGTCGCAAGGGCCAGGGAGATCAACATTCTGTTGTCAGGTGTGATCGCGAGATGGGATTTCGTTTCTTGCATGGAATAAACCTTCGAATATCATGCGTTGGGATTCATTATGCTACTGTTTGGCCGACGAGTTGGCGATTCGAAGCAGTCCCAGCGTTCGTTGTCCCGTGTCTTTTAGAACGCGGCCATGACCAGGTACGGCGAAGTGGGGATTCGGGAAGACGGCTTGCATTCGCTTCAGAGAAACGGGCCATGCCCCAAGATCTGCATCGGCGGTGTTCCCAATACCCTGGGAATCCCCGGCTTTAATGAAACAGCCGCCGAAAACAATCTGTTCTGTTGGGAATTCTACAATAATGTTGTCAAGGGTATGTCCGGCGCCCGGGAACAAGATCTCTGCGTCTTTTGCTACCGCGAGCGGTGTGAAGGGAACAGTCATCGAATGATCTGGCGTTGGCTGCTTCGTTTTTATCGCCAGTGGGATTGTGAGGGGAGTCCCGGACACGGGTAGGTGTTGAGCCTCAAGAGCAGCCGCACCGCCCTTCCGATCATTATACAAGTGCGTCACGTACGCCTTCGAGACAGGATCCTTCAGAATGTTTCGAGCCCACTCCATTAGAGTACGAGCCTCTTCGGGGGTCCAGCCCATGTCAAAGAGGATCGATTGACTCCCATCCTCTAAAAGCATTCCGTTAGCCGTATAGAGGGACCCATCATCAAGCTTACCTATCGTCGTACGTACCCAGAGATGAGGAGCCAACCGAGCCACGTAAACACGATCAGATAACCGCTGCATGTCAGACAAAGCGAATCCCGGCGCTATATCCGGCACCTTCTCAGCCCTTAAAGTCAAAGAGCTTAAAACGATCGAGGCGAACACGAGAGCGAGAAGTGGAAGCTGGAATAGTTTCATAGGTCTCGTTCTCCGGCATTGAACAGAAACAGTGGGCGGGTGCAAACCGGGCCGCTCATCCAACTCGCGAATGAGGATCAGGCCACCGCTCGTACCTATCCTCCCAAGATAGGGCCGTGACGCCAGGAATCCGTTACAGTCCTCAATCGCTCCAAATCCCTGAGGATCTCCGACGCGTTCTGGTAGCGCAAATTTCGATCCTTCTCCATCGCCTTGGTGATGATGCGGTCCAGTTCCTCCGGCAGTTCACGAGTTAGCTCGCACGGGCGGGGCGGCTGTTGTTCCAGGATGGCGGTGAGGGTGGCATCGGCATTGACGCCGGTGAACGCTTTCCGTCCTGTGCCCATTTCATAGAGAACCGTCCCGAAGCTGAACAAGTCCGCGCGCGGATCCATTTCCTCGCCGTTAACCTGTTCGGGACTCATATATGCGACTGTGCCCGTGGGCAGCGAAGAAGCTGCTGCACCAGGCAGATTCGCCAATCCGTAATCCATGATCTTGGCGTCTCCTCGGCGGGTCACAATGATGTTCGCCGGCTTGATTCCCCCATGGATCAGCTGCTTTGTATCCGCTGCGATGAGCGCTTCAGCGATCTGGATGGCTAATCTGAAAAATGTCAAGACATCCAGGGGAGGCCGTGTCCAGGTGTCCGTCGCCCCCACTTCCCGGGTGGCCCTGGCCAATAAGCCTTGTAGCGTCTGCCCTTCCAGCAGTTCCATGATGATGAACCATTGGCCATTCTCTGTAAGGACCGTGTTTATAGCGCAGATGTTGGGATGGTTCAGCGACATGGCAGCGCGGACTTGGCGCTTGAAGCGCGCAAAGGCTTGGGGATCGGCCGCGACATCCTCCGGCAGATTTTTTACGGCGACGTCCAGCTCAAGGCTCGTGTCCCTGGCCCTGTAGACGGCGCCCATGCTCCCGCTGCCCAGCCGATCCACGATCTGGTAATTGTGAATTGTTCTGCCCAGCATTGCCGCCCTCCCCTTTCGAGAGGTTATTCGAGAAGAATGGCCAATGTGAATCGTGGCATCAACATGCCAGGACTATTTTGTGGAGTTTGCCTGGGGAGTCCCAGCCGGTGCCGCCGGGGCGGGCATCTCGGCTTGTCCCGCCAACACCGCCATAACAGACTTGGGAAGCTTGTCGGCGTTTGCCAGCAAAATCGAAATCTGCCACATCTCGGTCTGCGACAGGCTCTTATCGAACCCCGGCATTCCCGTCAGTCGAATACCATTCGCCACCTTCCAATAGGTCTCGTTGGGAGGATCGTCGGTGACTCCTGTGCCATGAAATAACTCCGGAGGTGGGGGAAACTCTCCGCGGGCGATTGCGGTCTTCTCCTGTCCTGGAGCGCCATGGCAAACGGCGCAGTTCGTCAGATAGGCGCGCGCGCCGGCAAGATAATTGGCTTCATTGGCCTCAATTGGGACCGTCCCGGGCATTTCCTTTTCCATCCGTGCATGCAGGGCCAGACTCGCCATCTTCTTTTCAAACGGCATGGGTGCGGACGCCGTCGCCACTGGCGCGTAGCCTCTGGCAAAATAAACATATGCGCCCCCAATGATGCAGATCAGGGTTACGATGACACCTGCCAAAAACTTCTTCATTCCTGGCCTCCTCCATCAGATTTGCCGCGGCTCACTGCATTTGCCCGTTTCGATTGTGACGCTGCCGGGATACCACTTCTTGCAGCAACTCAGCTCGTGGCGCCTCCGATCGCCGATTCCAGCTAGGATCGTGATAAGGCCGTATGACCAAAGCGGAGCTTCCGGCTCTCAACTTTCGCTGACCGATAACATACAGCTCGCGAATTGCAATTGCAATCACCCGTATCGAGCCATGCATAATGTT
>PLSX01000032.1 GCA_003165315.1 Acidobacteriota bacterium | reverse complement strand
GTTGTCCGTGGAAATCCAGGCTAGTTAAAAAAACTTCCCATATCGGCACTCGCGATTGATGTTCCTGGCCGTATATCCCTCGTTCAAAGGTGGCTCGGAGTATAAAGGTGTATCTGAAGGCCCCGCGACCAACCAGCGTCCCACGACCTCCCATTGAACAACTTCGACCTTCCCCTCATCCCATTCATCCCCCGCCACCTTTTCAATGCCGTGAAGGAAAGCTTCAGCAATCTTCGCCTAAACACCAGCGACCCCAAAATGCTTCCACCAAACCACGCATCGAAAGCATCCGACCTTTGTTTGCAGGACATATCCGCCTGCCCCTAGCTTCCACCGAGCAACACGAGGACTTTGAGGATTCGGAAGGCCCCGGCATACCCTTCGAATACCCGGTTAGCACCTTCAAGATTGTCCCTGAACAACCCATCTTAATTGCAATTCCGAAGTTTGCGTCTATCCCCTGCTTCTTCCTCACGATCCAAGCCGAAATTGCGTAATTTCACGGCAGTGGCTCCCTGATGCAATCCAGGTGCATGTAACTCGGACTAAAACGCTCTTTGGACCCTTGAACTGATGAATTTCTCGGCACACTGCGTGCATACGGTTGTGTGGGCCGGACTTCTGTCACAGGCATTATGTCCGGTCTGCCACTTTTCGGAGATGTTGAAAAAATGAGCAAATCAATCCTGGTCGACACAACACGCTGTATCGGATGCGGACAATGCGTGGTTGCCTGCAAAGAAACCAACGGTCTTCCTCCCGTCCCTAGCGACAATTTGATCAACTTAACGCTATCGGACAAGACGCTGAATGTTGTGGAATCCCACGGTTCGGTGTTCGTCCGTCGCTTCTGCATGCATTGCGAGGACCCCACCTGCGTTTCAGTCTGCCCCGTAGGTGCGTTTCAAAAGACTGCGGCTGGACCCGTCATTTATAAGGAAGATCGATGCATTGGATGCCGGTATTGCATGATGGCCTGCCCGTTCGGCATCCCTCGATACGAATGGGAGAAGGTCTGGGCACCGCGGGTTAAGAAATGTACCATGTGCGCTCCACGACAAGCCAAAGGGCTGCAACCGGCATGCACGGAAGTTTGCCCGGTTCAGGCTGGCATCTTTGGCGAGCGCGACGACCTCCTGAATGAAGCGGCAAGCCGCATTCAGAAGGAGCCGCAAAAGTACTTCCCGCACATCTACGGTAAGGATGAGGTGGGAGGGACCTCGACACTTTACCTGTCCGCTGTACCCTTTGAGGCCCTTGGGTTACCGGTGGACCTGCCTCACGACGCCCTACCCAATTACACCTATCGAATTCTTTCCAAACTGCCTCGCCTGGTCACCGCCACGGGCGTCCTGCTGGGAGGAATCTACTGGATCACTAATCGAAGGGAAGAGGTGGCGAAGAAGGAGAAGCAGAAGTAGACGAGCGCCGTTGTTATTTGTCACTTGTCCGCTGCCGATGAATTGCCCGGGTTCCGTTACTTCATGGGCATTAGTAAATGTGCCGCCGTTCCGCCCCGAACGCTCACGGTCAGATCGACAACGGCCCAAGGACAAGGAACTAAGAAAAGTCTTTCTGGAGTCATTCATGAATTTTGCAAAACTTCTCAAACCTACTTTCTGGCGCGTTGTGCTGGTCCTGATTCTGGCCATCGGCGCCTATTCCACTTACATTCGCTTCTTTCATGGATTGGGAGCTTCCACCAATCTCTCCGACCGTTTCCCCTGGGGCATCTGGATTGGATTCGACGTCCTCTGCGGCGTCGGCACAGCAGCGGGGGGCTTTACGCTGGCTGCCGTGGTGTATGTGTTCCACCTTGAGCGCTTCCGCCCCATCATCCGCCCGGCGATTCTAATTGCCTTTCTGGGATATGCGCGCGTCGGCGCCACCATGCTGTTTGAAGTGGGCCGCCCCATACGGATCTGGTATCCCTTGATTCATTGGAACATCCATTCCGTGCTTTTTGAGGTGGCGTGGTGCGTGATGCTTTATGTCACCGTGGCAGGATTGGAATTTGCACCGGTGATTTTGGAGAAGCTGGGTTGGGATGCTCCCAAGAAAGCCCTTAAGACGGTCATGCTTCCTCTGGTGTTCTTCGGCATTTTGCTCTCCACGATGCATCAGTCGTCGCTCGGCAGCTTATTCCTGATTGTGCCCACGAAATTACACCCCTACTGGTATTCGCCGCTTCTGCCACTGTTCTTCATCATTTCTGCCATGGGAGTGGGCCTGGCGTTGTTAATCATGGCCTCGCATTTGAGCAAACGGGCGTTTGGAGCATCGATCGAGCAGTCCATCCTGAACGATCTCGGCAAAGCCATGGCGGTGGTCATGTTGCTCTACGCCACCATCCGCTTTCAAGACCTCTGGGCGCGCGGCACTTTCGCTTATCTGCGGCAGCCTACGGTTGAAACGGCATCCTTCCTCCTGGAATGCCTGGTGGGTGTGGTCATGCCCATTGCGCTGCTGCTGATCCGGCGGGTCCGGGAAAACCCTGAGGGACTCTTTGCCGCATCGGTTCTGGTGATTACCGGCTTCCTATTGAACCGCCTGAATGTGAGTGTCACCGGCATCGAAGGGTGGGCGGGCGGGAGCTACTTCCCCCGCTGGACCGAAGCGGCAATCTCCGTTTCAACTGTGGCTGCAGCGGTTTGCGCCTTTGGTCTGGCTGTGCAATACCTGAACGTGTTCGCGCCGGCCAAGGAGCAGCGCGCGATGGACATGAGGAGTAAGGCTTCAGACGCCCTGAACACAAATGAACCGGTAGTTGCAGGGTCGTGATGGAGATTGGGCTGAGGTCATTATATGAACCGGATGACTCATAGTTTGGCAGTCAAGCTGACTGCTTTCGTCGTGGGGGGAATGGCTCTCCTGTTTTCTATCTATGGGTACTGGAACCTGCGCCTGTGGCGGCAATCGCAACAGGAGATTGTTTTTCAGAGCGCCGACCGCATCAACGACATCATTCGCCGCAGCATTCGCTACTCAATGTTGCGCAACCAACGCGAAGAAGTGTTCCACATCATCAATACCATCGGGCACGAAAATGGCATCAGCCGAATCCGCATCTTCAATAAGGAGGGGCAGATCAGTTTTTCCACCGACGCCCAGGAAGTGGGGCGATATGTGGATAAGAACGCGGAGGCATGCTACGCCTGCCACGCCCAGGCACAGCCGCTGGCGAGGCTTGACCGGCCTGACCGCATGCGCATATACAGAGCCCACGACGGCACCCGCGTCCTAGGGCTGATCCGGCCCATTGAAAATGAGGCGGATTGCTCCAACTCCTCATGCCACGCCCACACCGATGGCAATCAGGTTCTGGGTGTGTTGGACACAAACGTCTCGCTCGCGGCAATGGACGTCACCGTGGCACAACACGAGCGCCGGGCCATGATCTTCACCGGCGCCGCACTTCTGGTTGTCAGTCTGTTTACTGCCTGGCTGATCTGGCTGACTGTACACAAGCCCGTGCGCAAGCTTACCAAGGCCACACGCGCCGTGGCGCAGGGCAACCTGGATTATCTCCTGCCGGAAGCCAGTCAGGATGAAATCGGAAGCCTGGCCGTTTCATTCAACCTTATGACCCAGGAACTCAAGAAGGCGCAGGCGGAAAACCGCCAGTGGACCCAAACCCTGGAAGACCGTGTTCATCGCAAGACGGAAGAGCTCCAGCGCGCCTATCGCAGCCTGACGCAATCGGAAAAGATGGCATCACTCGGCAAGCTTGCGGCGGTGGTGGCGCATGAAATCAACAATCCCCTGGCCGGCATATTGACCTACAGCAAGCTGGTCTCACGCATGGCGGACAAAGGGCTGGGTGAAGGGCAGCGGCTGGCTGATGCCAAGGACTATTTGCAAATCATCGAGGGGGAAAGCCGTCGCTGCGGCGGCATTGTCAAAAACCTGCTCACCTTCGCGCGCCAGACGCCCATTAATCCACAGAAGAACGATCTAAATGCCATCATCGAGCGCTGCTTGCTCCTGCTGGGACACCAGATGACGCTTCAGGGAATCGAGTTACAAAAACAACTCGATCCCCAACTGCCACCGCTCTATTTTGACGCCGGACAGGTGCAGCAGGCGCTGCTGGTGATCATGCTGAATGCGGTGGAAGCGATGCCGCACGGCGGCCGGCTGGGCATTGAGAGCGCATTCGACGCGGCAGACCGGGTGGGCCGCGTGGTGGTGCGCGACGACGGATCCGGCATTCCTCCGGAAATTCTCTCCCATATCTTTGAACCTTTCTTTACCACCAAGGAAGAAGGGAAAGGAACCGGGCTGGGACTGCCCATTGCCCTCGGCATCGTGCAGCAACATGGAGGAAACATCGAGGTGGATTCCACCTCGCAGAAGGGAACGGCGTTCACGGTATTGTTGCCGGAAGAGCCGCCGGTGAGCATCAACACTGCGGCGTGAGAGTTTTATGATTGGTGATTTGTGATTGGTGATTGGCGAGTTCTCTCCTCATTGGGGGCGGTCGATTAACGAAGGGAGAATAAACTCCGTCAGGCAATCACCAATCGCAAATCACAAATCACCGATCCGAAAGGAACACGATATGAGTCCCAAAGCAAGCCTCCTGATCGTCGACGACGAAAACGTCGTTCGTGATTCGTTGGGAAAATGGTTTGAGGAAGAGGGCTATAGCGTTGACACGGCCAACAGCGGTCGCGAGGCGTTGCTCAAGCTGCCGCGGCAGCGTTGGGACCTGGCCCTGCTGGACATCAAGATGCCCGGGATGGACGGCCTTGAACTGCATCGCAAGATGCGGGAGGTCGATCCGGAAATCATCGTCATCATCATGACCGGCTACGCCGCGGTGGATACCGCGGTACAGGCACTGAAGGATGGGGCTTACGACTACATCATGAAGCCCTTTGACCCCGACGACTTGGCCCGCCTCGTCGCCAAGGCCCTTGAGCATCGCCGCACACGTGACGAAAATCTGCGCTTACGGGAGACCCTGCAGGAAACTCAAGCGGTGGAGATGGTGGGCCAAAGCCCTCCCATGCAACGGGTGCTGGAGAGCATTCGCACGGTTGCGCCCAATGACACCACGGTCCTCATTCACGGCGAGAGCGGCACCGGCAAAGAGCTGGTGGCCCGCGCCATCCACAATTTAAGCCCCCGGCGCTTCATGCCCATGGTGAATATCCACTGCGGGGCGCTGACGGAGACGCTGCTGGAAAGTGAACTTTTCGGGCACGAGAAGGGCGCCTTCACCGGCGCGCAATACCGCAAGAAGGGCAAGTTCGAAGTGGCCGACGGCGGCACCGTGTTTCTGGACGAGATCAGCGACATCAGCCTGAAGACCCAAACCGACTTGCTGCGCGTTCTCCAGGAAAAAGAGATCACTCGCGTGGGCGGCAACCAGACCATCAAAGTGGATTTCCGGGCCATCGCCGCCACCAACAAGGATCTGCCCACGCTGGTGAAGGAAGGAACATTTCGACCCGACCTGTATTACCGCCTTGACGTTTTTGGCATCACGCTGCCACCGCTGCGCGAGCGCAAGGAGGACATCCCGCTGCTCGTCGATCATTTCCTGCGCAAGTATTCACACGCCATGAGCAAGCGGTTTACCGGCATCAGCCGCGCCTCGCTGGATGTGCTGATGAACTACCAATGGCCTGGAAACGTTCGTGAATTGGAGAACGCCATTGAACGCGCCATGGTGATCGGGCGTGAGCCGGAAATCCAGGCTTCGGACTTCCCCCTTCAGGTGGCAACCCCGCCGGCGCCGGAGGGCAGCATGGCGCTTGAGGACGTGGAGCGCGGGCACATTCAGCGGGTGTTGGAAGCCTGCGATTGGAATCAAACTCGCGCCGCCAAGGCGCTCGGCATCGATCGTGTCACGCTCTATAATAAAATCAAGAAGTATGGATTCCGGAAAGCAGACGCAGCCGCACAATGAAAATCATCTCCCTGATGCCAGTTGGACAGGTTGACCACGCCCTGCTGGGGCCTCTGGCCGAGGGCCTGACGCGGTGTCTGCGAGTGGCCTGTTCCATTCAACCCTACGGCCTGGAGCCGGAGTTCGCCTTCAATCCTTTGCGCCGCCAGTACCACTCCACGGAAATCCTCAAGAAGATACTCAGGGTCCCGTCCAACGAAGCGTGGAAGGTGTTGGGTGTGACGGAAATGGACCTCTACATCCCCGTGCTCACCTTCGTCTTCGGGGAAGCTCAACTTGCCGATGGCGGTGCGGTGGTCTCTTCCCATCGCTTGCGCCAGGAGTTCTATGGTATGCCCCCTGACACCGAACTCCTGCACGAACGCCTGTTGAAAGAATCCCTCCACGAACTGGGCCACACCTACGGCTTGCGCCATTGCCCGGATTATACCTGCGTAATGAGCTCATCCAACGGCGTCGAAAGGATCGACCTTAAGAGCGCCGACTTCTGCCCCAACTGCGCGAGACTTGTACCTGCTATTGAATTTTGAACGGCGCCCACATTGGAGGGCAGGGCTTCAGGCATCGTTGATCTCATCCAGCTAGACGTATAGATGCATCATTGATGCAAGCTTCTGGCGGACCCCGGTTCTCCAGACGGGAGCTATTATGCCAGGGGCTTCACTGAGTTTGAGCGCTGGGATCATTAAGATGACGGCGGGATTACTTCGTGAGGTCCCTGCCGCATTTCCCTCCAAAAGGGGTGTCGGCAGGATCTGGAATGATACTCGGGGGGAGTCTGCTGGGATGTCGTGGGTTCAAATTGCGTGTCTGTATAAAGGGCTCACAATCCATTCGGCGCCTCTATACAATCCCGTTAGTTCTTGTTGCGCAATACTTCGGAGCTTGCCCTTGGTGCAGTAAAGGAATCGAACTTTTCCGCGAGTCCCCAGCGACCCATAAGAGGTGATGCGCAATGAGGCACAAACAGCCCAAAGAGAATTCTCACCCGTCATGCAGTTTTCCCGCCGGGGTGCACTGGAAGGGGGCGAAGATTGTCGTCACGATGTGCAGGCTTCATCAGCAAGCGTGGTAAGGCAGAACCGGAGCATCTCCACCTCCCGCTCCAGTGCCTCAATCGCGCTGCGGGCAGCCCGCAAATCTCTCTTGCCTGCCATTGCGCAGAGTTGCAGCGCGGACTCATAAGCCCTTTTCGCCGAAACGTTTCGCGCTGCAGCTTTGGCCAGGCGGGCACCGGTCTCGACTGCACGAAGATCCCCGCGGGACAATCCCTCCCGAATGTCTGTCAACAGGGTCGGCCACGCCGCCCGCGTGAGACCGACGACCTCAGTAAGAAATTCCACGTCGCCGCCTACGCTTTTCAGCGCCTGGTCCACATCAAAAACTTCAGCGTATTGTTCCACTGTATCCAACATTTTTGCTCTTTCCGGAGGTTCTTTCTGCTCGCCCTAAGGGTAGCGTAAATGGATCAACTCGCGGAAACCTCCATTAGATTGCGCAGTACTTCTGCTACCCGGTGGAATTCCGTCGACTTGTCAAAGTAAAAATGCGCTCCGTTTTCCAAACATTTCCTGCGGAATTGCGGGTAGTCGTAATTACTCAGAATGATGACAATGGGGGGATACGGATTTTCTTTCAAACTTTCAAGCACCTCCATGCCGGTCCCATCAGGCATACATATGTCCAGGACAACAGCGTTCGGCTTCGAATTGCGGATTTTCCGGATCCCGTCTGAGACATTTTCCGCATGACCGACAACTTCCAATCCAGCCACTTCCCCCAAGCTTAACATCAGGCATTGAGCCAGAATTTCCGAGTCATCGATGATTAACACTCTCATGCAGTCCTCGATGGCGATTCTGCGCCGCGCAAGCAGCAGGCGCCATCGGTCCAAGTGGGATTCTTGGGTAGGATTAATGCGCAGGCAGTTGTCGTATTCCCTACTACATGACTGGCCCATTATTCGAGGAGGTTATTCTGCGGCATGGTGTGTAGCCATAGACGACTAGCATGATGGCGCGCCGATGTCTTGGCTGCCGCGGTATTTTTCATGCCTGCGGGAGGCGAGCCAGGGACACTCCCAAAATGCCTGCGCCTTGCCTGCCGCAACAATGCGCAAAATCCCGCGCTCTAAGGCACCAGTTGATTGCGCAACGCATAGTTCATCAACTCGGCGTTTGTCTTCATGTTCATTTTTTCCAGAATACGGGCGCGATAGGTGCTGACGGTGGTAACGCTTAAGTGCAGCAACTCGGCGATCTGGGTAATTGTCTTTCCCGACCCCATCATGCGCAGAACTTCCAATTCGCGGATGGAAAGGCTTTCATAGAGAGGTTTGTCGGCCTCCCGCCCCAAATCCAGGGCCAGGACTTCCGCCAGCGCCGGGCTGACGTACCGTCCGCCCGCCAAGACCTTGCGAACGGCCTTAATCAGCTCCTCCGGGGCGCTATCTTTGTTCATGTAGCCGGCGGCGCCCGCCTTCAGCACACGCTTGCCATACTGGTCCTCCGGATGCATGCTCAAGACCAGCACGGGGAGCCTGGGCCGGGTGCGTTTGAGGTCCGCCAGAACATCAATGCCGCTACGTCCGGGCATGGTCACGTCCAAAATCACCAGGTCCCAGTCGTGGGCTTCGACATGGGCCAGGGCCTGCTGGGCATTCTCCGCCTCACCGCAGGAGGCATCACTAAGTTCGCGCGTCAGAATTTCAATCAACCCGCGGCGCAAGATGGCGTGGTCGTCAGCGATCAGAATCCTAATCATCGTCTCGCCCTCCTTGCGCGCTATTTACGCCAGGAATCTGTACCCTTACCGCTGTGCCAGCTCCGGGAAGCCTGCTGATGGAAAGTTCTCCCCCCAACAGCATGGCGCGCTCACGCATTCCCAGGATGCCGAGCGACTCGCTGGCCCTCAGTTGATCCTCAGAGATCCCTTTGCCATTATCATTGACCTCTAAGAGCAGTTTGCCGCCTTCCCCCGCCAGACGTACCTCCACTGCGGTGGCATCCGCATGCCTGGCTACATTGGTCAGCGCCTCTTGAAAGATGCGGAAGGTCGCCGTGGCCTGCTCTGAATTCACTTCGATATCATCTGTGGGCAGATGCAACCGGCATGAAGTCCCGGTGCGAGCCTGAAACTCCTCACCCGCCCATTCGATGGCAGCCACCAGGCCCAGGTCGTCAAGTATTCCTGGCCGCAATTCAGTGGCGATTCGACGCACGGTCTGAATCGACTCGTCCACCAGGCTGAGAATGGCTGAAGTCTTATTTGCTATCGGTTTGCCACTGGCTGGCAACTCACGAACCCATGAACTCAAGTCAATCTTAATGGCGGTCAGGGCCTGGCCCAGTTGATCATGAATTTCCCGCGCCACTCTCTTCCGCTCCTCTTCCCGAACGCTTTGCAGGTGAGCGGCAAGTGCGCGCAACTGATCAAAGGATCGCTGTCGCTCCTCTTCCGCCTGTTTGCGTTCAGTAATATCGCGAATAGCTGCCACATGAATTTTGCGTCCCCGGATGACAAAGTGGTTCCCGGTGATTTCCACCGGGAAAACCGTTCCATTCTTCTTGCGATGCCAGCGCAACTGAGCCATGGTCCGCCCATTGGCGACGGTAGCCCGAGTCTTCTCGGGCTCAGTCGATACACCTCCGACGGACAAACAGAGGAACTCCTCACGATTGTATCCATAGACGGCCAAAGCGGCGGCGTTTACATCAAGAATCCGGCCGGAATCAACATCCACGACGAGAATAGCATCAGATTCGAGATTGAAGAGCTGGCGGTAGCGTTCTTCGCTTTCCCGCAGATCCTCCTCCACCCGCTTGCGCTCGGTAATGTCGATTAGCGTTCCCTGGACTGTTGCATCACCGGAGTCTTCGGCCTTGGTCAGATTGAGGTTGGCAATAACCCAAACGGGTTTGCCATTCTTGTGACGGAGCTTCACCTCAACACCCGTCAGGCTTTTCTCGGCTTGCAGCCGGGCCATCAAGTCTCCCCGCGTTTCAGGCTCCCAATAGATATCCTGCATCTGAACGCCAAGCATTCCGCCTGGCGACTCGTAGCCCAGGACGCGCGCGGCGGGTTCATTCCCATCGATGATTCCACCGTCGAGCGTGTTACAAATAATTGCTGCAACGTTCTTTTCGAATAGGAATCGATAGCGTGCCTCGGAAGCGCGCAAAGCGTCCTCCGCCCGGTTCCGCTCGGTGATATCCTGGAGCGTGCCGAACAGATGGGTGGCACGGCCACTCAAATCGCTCCGCGGCTCCCCCCGGTCAATCACCCACCGCTTGCTGCCATCCGGGCGGACCATCTCCAGGTCCAATTCATAAGGTGTTCCCTTGGCCAGGGCTTTCTCCACGGCTGCTGTCAATCGCTCCCAACTCTCCGGGGTGTAGAGCCGTTGCTGCTCCTGGTATCCGGGCGCAGGTAATGTCGGGTCGAGTCCCGCAATGCGATAGAGGTTCTCATCCCAGGCGGCGGTGTCGGTTCCGACCGTCCACTCCCACGCGGCCATGTGCGCTGCCAGCAAAGCCTCCTTCAGCACCGCTTCGCTTGTGCGAAGGGCCTCTTCCGCTCGCTTGCGCTCCGTGACGTCGGCAAACGAAACACCCACTTGGCCGGCGCCGGTGCGGAAAGCCGTCACCTGATACCATTTCTTTAGCGGCTCAGCGTAGTTCTCACAATGAATCGATTCTCCCGTCGCCGCCACTTTTCCATACGTTTCAATCCAGAAAGATTCGATGTCGGGAAGCACTTCGCGAATCCTTCTTCCGAGGATCCTGTTCCGTGGTAAGCCAGTGAGTCTTTCGAAGGCGGGGTTAACTTCCAAATGGCGATAGTCGCAAGCAGTGCCATCTGCGTCATAGACAATTTCCAGAAGCGTAAACCCCATGATCATTTGGGAGAAAAGCTGGGTGTATTGGTGCTCACTTTGGCGCAGGGCCTGCTCCGCATGCTTGCCAACGGTTATGTCCTGTGCGGTGCCGCGCAGGTGGGTAATTTGACCCTGAGCATCGCGCCACGGATTCCCCCGGCCAACTAACCATCGCTTGGAGCCGTCGGGACGGATGATCTCGAGGTCAAGCTCGAAAGGTGTTCCCGTAACGAGGGAGCGCGCGCCCAGCACCTTCAATCGATCCCAAACCTCAGGAGAAAACATCCGGGCTTGCTCCTGGTCATCGGGAACAGGCATTCTTGGATCTCGACCGGCAATCCGGCAAAGGCTCTCGTCCCACGTCAGCTTGCCATCCGCCACCCTCCATTCCCAGACGCCCATCTGGGCGGCGAGGAGAGCTTCTTTCAGCCGTGCTTCACTCAAGCGCAGTGCGTCCTCGGTTTCCTTCCGCTCTGTGATGTCGCTCACGATCCCATCAATTCGAGTTTTTCCTTGGTGTTGTCGCATCCGAACATTTTCGCGAACCCAGCGAACTGTTTCGTCCGGTCGGATGATCCGATATTCTTCAGTAAGTTGAGGAAGTTGGCAGGTCAGGATGGGTTGGAAGGCTTTCTGAATTCGAGCGCGGTCGTCAGGATGAACGGTGCTGAGCCACCGTTCCGAACCCAGCATGTAAAATTCGGGAGGACGGCCAGTGATCGTTTCCACGACCGATGAAAAATACCGGTAGGTGACATGACCCTGGTTATCGATATCCGCCCTCCACAGGTATTCGGGTATGAAGGCGAACAGAAGTTGCAAATCGTCCTGACTGTGTCTCAGTTCTTCCTGAGTGCGCTGGTGTTCAATGATGCCAAGTGCTACCGCGTCCGGCGGGCCACTGCCAACCGAATCAAACTCTATTTCATTTTCTGAAGGCTCCATCTAAACTCCGGGTTACCTCTAGGAAATGGCAGGAGTTGTCGTGAACCAAGACCTGCGGAGTCCTCCCGCCAATCCTCGCGATCACGCCGGCGCAGAAAGGAAACTCAGGGGATTAAACGAGGCAGGTGGCTACAGAAGAAAAGGAGATAAATCGGAGACGACTGCAGCTGTAATCCCCTAACCTGCCGATTCGGGATCGCTCGTCCGTACTTCAACGGTTATCATTATTGCATTTACAGACCGACTAATCAATGGCTTGCCATAATAAGCTTGGATGACAAATTGTCCTCCGGCAAAATCCGCCGCAAGTGTAGCGAAGAATCACATTTGGCGAGTCATAGGCAGGACTTCCTTTGCCAGGTTCGCTCAGTCCGAGGTCATCCACCGGAAATACTTTGGAAGTCTGATGGCTGGATGAAGTAACGGCCCGATATCTTTGACCACGCGCAACCCTTTGGATAAAATCTTCATTCAGAGAGACAGCGAATCGGTAAGGGCCATGGTTAGCACGTGCTAAATCTTCGCTTTCGAACTCGCCTGGCGCTGGTGATGTTCCTCACCATGGCGTGCACCACAGTGGCCTTGATGGTAACGTACGTACGTCATGACCGCCAGGTGAAAGCCTACACGACAGTGCTAACATCCGATCTGCTTCAAATCGTCAATGTTGCCCAGCAGCAACTCCCGCAGAATTCCGATCGCAAGCAGGCACTGGAGTTTTATTCGAAGGCGCTCAAAGATGCCGGACTGTCTTCCATTACCGTCGCATTGCCTTCGGGCGAGGTCGTGGCCAGTTCCAATCCGGCACAGGTGGGCAAGAAAATTCCCTTGAAAAAGCATAGGCCCGCCACCAAAGAAAATCCCATTCAGATTTCAGCCGAGTTGCAAGATGTGGACATTGGTCCCGGCGTAGAACCCAAAACTTACAACATAGAATTCCCTATTGTGCAGGGCGATAAAGTGTTGGGGTATGTCCAAATCAAGGGGGAGATGGATGCCGTTGGAGCGCTGCTCCGCAAAAAGTATGCGGACACCCTCGCCTTGATTCTCTGTTTCATGTTTGTGGGAATGTTCGCGGTGGTTTACCTGACCTTTCGATTTACCAAACCCATTGACGAGTTGGTTGTAGGCGCACAACAAGTGGCAGAAGGGAATCTTTATGTCTCGCTGCCGGAAGCTGGCCGGGACGAAATCGGCAGGCTTTCCGGAACGTTCAATCAAATGGTGGAACGCCTTCGGCAAAGCCGTGAACTCCAGGACCGGCTGAATGAGGCGGAAAAGCTGACGTTGCTGGGCCGATTCGCCGCCGTCGTGGCACATGAGGTGCGCAATTCGCTGAATTTCATCAATCTCGCCATTGATCAGATTCGTGCCAAGCATCTCGACGTCGAAACAGGTGGCAGGGCTGAGTTGGAGCGCAATCTTAAGAACGTCAAGGAAGAGATTGCACGACTCAATCAACTGGTGAATGATTTTCTTTCCGTGGGACGGCAGATGCCTCCGGCACTGGCTCCCTGCGATCTGCGAGGAACGATGGAAGAGGCGGTATCCCTGGCGGAAAAGCAGGGCAACAGGCAGAACATTAAAATCATTATGAGTTGGCCCGAGGCGATACCCGTATTGCAACTTGATGCGGGGCAGATCAAGACTTGCTTCCTCAACATCCTGTCAAACGCTATTCAGGCCATGCCGCACGGCGGCGAAGTGAGGATTGACGCGAGCAAAGTCACCGGCGGCGGAGCAGAGTTCCTACAACTACGTTTCGCGGATACAGGGCCCGGAATACCGCCGGAGGATCGCGAGAAGGTCTTTACCCCTTTTTATTCCACCAAGGCTACGGGCTTTGGTTTGGGACTGGCAATTACCAAGAAAATTGCGGAAGATCATGGGGGAAGAGTATTTGTGACTGAGGGCGACAAGCCCGGCACAGTCGTGGTGATGGAATTGCCAATAAGGGGTTAGGAAATTGGGATTTGGGGTTGGGGGATAAAAAAAGCGATAAAGTTTGAACGCTAAATGGTAAAGGGTAAAGTACCAATACACAGTTCCCCTCAATCAGAAAGAGTGTAAAGGCTGTGGGGTACTCCATCCTTTATCCTTGAACCTTCACTCCTAATCCGTGCCCCCAATCACCCAACCCTACTCCCCAATCCGAGGTTTCTCATGCCCGAAGGTAGGATTCTGGTTGTTGATGATGAAGAACGGCAGCGCGAAATCTATCGCGATATCCTGCAAGGCGAGGGCTACAAGGCCGAGACCGCGGCTGGTGGTGAATCCGCCCTCAAGATGCTCGAGCATACCCGCTTCGACCTGGTGATCACCGACCTCAACATGGCGGGAATGACGGGGCTCCAATTGCTTACCGAAATTGTCATGGATGATCCCACTGTCGCAGTGATCATGATCACAGGCTACCCTTCCATTCAATCGGCTGTAGAGGCAACGCGCAAAGGTGTTTACCAGTACCTGGAAAAGCCTGTCGATCGGGACACGCTGCTGGAGGTAGTTGATAAGGTCTTTGAACGTTTGTCTGCCCTGAAGCGCACCATCATTGGTGATTCTCCCGCCACCAAGGCGATGATGCGCATGATTCTAAAAGTCGCACCCACTGCCCACACGGTGTTGATCCTGGGCGAAAGCGGGACCGGCAAGGAACTGGTGGCGCGCGAAATCCATCAGCACAGTCCGCGGCACGACCGCCCATTCCTTGCGGTGAACTGCGCGGCGCTTACGGAAACCCTGCTGGAAAGCGAGCTCTTTGGCCATGAAAAAGGATCCTTTACAGACGCTCATCAGATGAAGCGTGGAGTGTTTGAACGCGCCCATCAATCCACGTTGTTTCTGGATGAAATCGGAGATACCAGTCTGGGCATGCAGGCAAAAATCTTGCGGGTCCTGCAAGAGCGCGAGTTCTTCCGCGTGGGTGGAACAGAACCGCTCAAAACCGATGTGCGAATCATCTCCGCCACCAATCGAAATCTGGAGCAGCGCGTTAAGGAAGGTAAATTCCGCGAAGACCTCTATTACCGCCTGAATGTGATTCCGATTGTTTGCCCGCCGCTGCGCGAACGCGGCGTCGATATTGACATCCTCGCCTACCACTTCATGCGCAAAGCTTCGCTGGTGGCAGGACGGCACGTGGAGCAAATATCAGCCGAAGCGCTCGAAGCACTGAGATCATACTCGTGGCCCGGGAACATCCGTCAATTGGAGTGGGCCATGGAGCGCGCCGTGGTTTTGGGTGAAAGCGACAGGGTGGGCCTGGTTGATCTGCCGCCGGAGATATTGCAAACCTCGCCGCCCGCTGCGGTTGCAGCGGAATCCAGCATCGCGCCATCGGCGGCCCCCACCAATGCGTCGGGACCCATCATCACCGAAGACTCGTGGGAAGAACACGAAAAGGCCAAGATCATGGAAGCCTTGCAACGTTCGAATGGCAATATCACGCGCGCCGCGCAATTGCTGGGAATGACGTTTCGCACTTTGCAATATCGGCTGGAGAAATTTGGAATCAAAAGACCCTGATGGGAAATTCTCTGGAATGCGAATCGCTGGGGTTCGTGTTTTCCTCTGTGCTGAATTGCCGCTTGGCGCTGAGGCACTTGGGGAAAGCTCATTGTGGATACCTAACAAATTCCCGATACTGGTCGCCACAAGTCGAACGCTACTAGCCGATAGCTGAAAATCTCAACAGGGCGAGCATGTTTTCTCACCAGCGCCGGGGGCGTGGAATGAGCGACTTTATGTCGCAAACTCTCAGCTAAAGGCGAGGGTAAATTAAGAGGACGAAACCCCTCATCCTCCCTATAACGTTAGGCTTGGATTGGTGGAACTTAGTTGACGTTGGCTACTGCGCCGCCGGGGGTTTCGATTCCGGTTCAGTGGCGCCGCGGTGGCAAGTCCAGCAGGTGACGCGGTGTTCGCCGCCAAAGTTGTCCTTATTGATCCCCATCGCCATCACCAGCATCTTGCGCGCGGTTTGCTTTTCGGGCTTATCATCCTTCTCGAACGCCCCTTCGACGTGGCAGAAGCTGCACTTTACGCCCAGCCCATCCTTGAAGGCGTGCATGACTTCCATCAAATGGGGAGCGGGCATATCCTTAAGAATCTGAATGTTCTTGTAAACCTCTCCCGCCGTCTTGGGTGCCGCAGCCGGCTCTTGCGAAAACGCCGGAATGGCCCAAAACACCGTCAGTACCAAAAGTAAATTGCGAACCTTCCAAATGGGGTGAGTAAGTTTCCGCATCAGCGCCTCCTGAGTAGACGTGAACAGTTTTGAAATTCCTGATTTGACCAAATTTTCTACAGAAACCAAATCCTAGCACTAATTGTCCGCAAACGCACCTGGAATTGGTCATTCCGCTGGCACCTTAATTGCTATATTAATTTCTCGCAATGTGAGAAAAGTTGCAATGGGGGGATCACCATGTCCTATGCAAAACCCAGCCGCCGTTCCTGGGCAGAACCTTGGAAGATCAAGATGGTTGAGCCCATCCGCATGACCACGCTAGCCGAGCGGGCGAAGTTCATCTTTGAGGCAGGATACAACACCTTTCTGCTTCGATCCGAGGATGTCTATATCGATTTGCTGACCGACAGCGGCACCAATGCCATGAGCGATCGCCAATGGGCGGGAATGATGCTGGGTGACGAGGCCTACGCCGGCAGCAAGAACTTCTACAACTTGTGGGAAGCGGTCACTCAGCACTATGGCTACAAATATCTGGTTCCCACCCACCAAGGCCGCGCCGCTGAACACATCTTGTCGCAAATCATGATTCACCCTGGCGACGTCATTCCGGGCAACATGTACTTCACCACCACGCGACTTCACCAGGAACTGGCCGGGGGAACCTTTACCGACGTGATCGTGGATGAAGCGCACGACCCTGCCAACGAAGCGCCGTTTAAGGGCAACGTATCGATCGCCAAGCTCAAGCGCGTCATCGACGAGGTGGGGGCGCGCAAGATTCCCTATGTGTGCATCGCGGGTCCTGTGAACATGGCGGGCGGGCAGCCTCAATCGATGGAGAACATGCGCGCGGTCCGCGATCTCTGCAAGCGGCACGACATCCCCATCGTGCTCGACGCCACGCGCGCCATTGAAAACGCCTACTTCATCCAGCAGCGCGAGCCGGGATACAAGACGAAGAGCGTGGCTGAGATTTTGAAGGAGTACTGCTCCTACACCGACACCTGCACGATGAGTGCGAAAAAAGACGCGCTGGTGAACATCGGCGGGTGGCTGGCCACCAACGACCAGGGCCTTTACGAAGAAGCGCGCAATCTCGTCGTGGTCTACGAAGGGCTGCACACCTATGGCGGACTGGCAGGTCGCGATATGGAAGCGATGGCGCGCGGCATCGTTGAGAGCGTCGCCGACGACCATATCCGCGCCCGCGTCGGCCAGGTGGAATATCTCGGCAATCACCTGCTGGACTGGGGCATTCCCATTGTCAAGCCCATTGGCGGACATGCGGTTTTCCTGGATGCAAGGGCCTTCTATCCACACATCCCGCAGTCTCAATATCCGGCCCAGGCTCTTACCTGCGACATCTACATCGATTCGGGAGTGCGCACGATGGAGCGGGGAGCAGTGTCCGCCGGACGCGATGCCAAAACGGGCGAGGAGCACTTCCCCAAACTGGAACTGGTGCGCGTCACCCTTCCCCGCCGCGTCTATACGCAGGCGCACATGGATGTGGTGGCGGAATCGGTGCTGGAAGTCTACGAGCACCGCGAACAGGCCCGAGGTCTGCGCATGACCTATGAACCCAAGTACCTGCGTTTCTTCCAGGCTCGTTTTGAACGTGCGGAATGACGGTGAACCGGCGAGGTAACTTTACCGAAACCCAAGTCCCCGGTAGTCCCGAAGGCGCATCAAACGGGTGATTTGGCCCCGAATTCCAGCAAAACGTCTGGACATATCGTCTGGCTCATTTCAAGGTTTGATCACGATACCGGCAAAACGTCTGGACTTATTGTACGGACCATTTCAAGGTTTTGGTTGCGAAGCCGGAATGGTGTCTGGACATATCATCTGGCTCATTTCGAGGTTTTGATTGTGATGCAGGCAAAGTGTCTGGACAAATAAGCGATCTCATATCGAGGCTTGAGAGGGCAAGCCGGGCCCTCGCCTCTTGTCACTCGTCACTGTCCTTCCGATTGATTGGCATGATTGCACCCCTTTGTTCCTTTCCTGCTTGCCTGTCCGACTCAGCAGAGAGTGTCTGCCCGCCGCTGGCGGGTCCATAGTTGGCAGCAACTTCAAACCCGCTCTATCTAGAATCAACAACTTACGTGAAGTTGCTGGATAGGGAAAACGTGGTGGCTGGGCCCCGGTTCCCCTGGTTTCTCGCGCGCTTCAAACCACTTCGGCGATGCCTTAAGCTACCTCGCCGATTCCTTAGACCAGCCCTGTGCGGCCTTGAACCAACCTGGCGCTGCTTTAAACCACCCCCCTTCGCTAACGCTCAGCCCCTCCTTATGCGAGGAGGGGAGNNCTCCCCTCCTCGCATAAGGAGGGGCCGACGCGGGAGCGGCGGGGGTGGTGCCAGCGGGTGGGTGGTGCTGAACCGGATATGTTGAAACTCCAGGGTGGTGGCGGGAAACCGCCGCTACTGCCGTATGGCGGGCTAAACCCGCCGCTCCGAAACGGCACACTACAGGCCGTGTCCAAGGTTAAAGTTCAGCGCTGAAGGCGCCGTGGAGGAGGGAGGCGAAGAGGTGCNNCCAGGGCCGCGAATTTCTGCTGGAGTGGCAGGGGCGGCACCCCTTACGGCACACTTGATTTGATGCCAATAGTTTTCACTCTGAAAAAATGCATACAGATAGTGTGGGAGAATCTCATCGGTCGCCCGGAGACGAATGAGGTACGAGGCGAACACAGCACGGGGCGTGTGCTCGATCAGGAAACACTTCCCCGTTGTGGCGCCCGTCCTGGCAAAGACGATGCCCCGGCGCATAAGCGTTTGTCGGCCTCTTCTTCTGGCGCGATCCGACAGCCGGGCACATGGTTCCAATCAGCCGATCCCTCTTGAATGTCGGTGATCCGGAGGAGCCGTGGCTCCTTTACCGAGAAATCAGCACTCGCGGTAAATCCATAGTCGATGCGCTCACAAACGTCTTCGAGATGTACCGTGCGTGTCTTCACGGTCTGGCTGTCTACTCCTATAGGGTCCTGAGTCAGAGTTCGCTGGTTATTGTAGAACCCCCTCACCCCCGACCCCT
>PLSX01000233.1 GCA_003165315.1 Acidobacteriota bacterium | reverse complement strand
TGACCGTCGGCAACCTGGCGGCGCTGCGGCAAAACAATATCAAGCGGCTGCTCGCCTATTCCTCCATTGCTCATGCCGGTTATGTGCTGGTGGGAATCACTGCGGGCGGTTCACTGGGGATCTCTGCCGTCCTCTATTACCTTGTCGCCTATGCGCTGATGAATGTTGGGGTTTTCATTTTGATCGCGTACCTGGCAGGTGCGGGTGAAAAACTCGTCCAGATCGAAGACTACAAAGGCTTGGCTGTTGAACGGCCCATACTGGCGGCCTGCTTCACCGTTTTCTTCCTTTCACTCGCAGGGTTTCCCACCACCGCGGGCTTCCTGGGGAAGTTCTATATTTTCCGTGCCTCCATGCACTCCCACTTGATCGGCCTCACCATCCTGGCGCTGCTGAACAGCGTGGTTTCCGTCTATTACTACTTCAAGATCATCGTTGCGATGTATATGCATGAAGGAAAGACCGCGACATCGGATGTTATCCTGCCGTGGCCTGTGCGCGCCGCGCTGACCATCAGCATCCTTGGCATTTTCTATCTCGGACTTGCCCCGAACACTTTTCTGGGACTCAGTACTCTGGCCGTATTGAATCCGTTAAAATAAGCCCCCACCAATGCGAGTTTTCACTTTTGCATTTTGATTTTTGCGCTTTGCATTTTGACCGACTCTTCCCTTTTTCAAAGTTTGATCCCATCCTCTGCCACAAACTTGAACGTTGAGCAATCGGTCCCAAATACAAAGGGGAGGCCGAAGCCTCCCCCTTGTCCGAACTGGCGCAGAATTGATGCTTCCGGAGCGGGCGGGCAGCCGGGATACCAACTTCCCAATTACCTTGCGGCCTGACTCATGCCACCTGACGCACCGGTGATTCAAACGTACAGACTACTTCACCTTGGCAAAGATCACCGCGAAGGTGAAAAGAGCCAGGGTCTCAATGAACACCAGACCCAAAATGAAGAAGAGTTGGATTCCGGGCCGAGCGCCGGGATTGCGGGCCACGCCTTCGCAGGCAGCGGCGGCAACTTTGGATTGGCCAATGGCCCCACCAAACGCTGCGATGGCCATGGCGAATCCGGAGGTGATGACAATCCACTTGGCAGTGTCATCCCCGGGCGCTGCGGCGGCATCCGCAGCAAAGGCCGGCGCGGCCAACAGCAGGCCCACCAGCGCGGTCGAAAATAACGCGATTTGACGTCTCACTAACTTCCTCCTTAAGGCTTGTCCCTGATCGGGAACAACCTCTTTATGAAATCCCACCAGGAGGTGGTGCTCCGTCACCTCGAACGATCGGAGCTCACACTGGCGGGTACTACCGAAAACATGCCGTGGTGCCTTGTTTTGTAGCTGCGGTCTCCTGCCGCCGATTTAAGCCGACAGATCCCGGGGATCAGAGACCGGCGCTACAAACGCGGGCGTTATGAATTCCGTTTAGTGCTCTTCCGCCACCGACAGGCTGATGTAAACGGCCGGCAGAAGGATAAAGATATAGGCCTGGATGAATGAGACAAACAGATGCAATCCCATCATTGCCGAGGGAATTGCGATCGGGACAAAAGCCCCAAATACTTGTTCCAAGAGTTTCCCTACGAACATGTTGGCATAAAGACGTACGCTCAAGGAGAGCAACCGGAAGAGGTTGCTAACGACCTCCACGGGAAAGAGGAGGAATCCAACCCACCAGATCGGCCCCCACAATGTCTTCAAGTAACCCAGCGGACCATGGTGGCGAATGCCCTGATAGTTGTAGTAGATGAACACAGCGACGGCAGCTCCCAAAGTTACAGGGATGTATCCAGTGGGAGTCTCCAGAGTGGGAATTAGTCCTAAAATATTGGAGACCAGAATAAAAAGACCCAGGGCCCCGAGCAGCGGTACAAAGCGTTCATAATCATGCCCGATGATCTCGCTCGCGACGTTCTGGACGAATTCAACCGCCACTTCCATGATGTGCTGGAATTTGCCGGGATTCTCTACGGAGAGCATCCCCTTAAGGATCAATGAGCCCACAATGAGCAACAGAAAAACCAGGATCTCCATGGCAGTGAAATTCGGGATCGGGTGCGCCGGATCCGCAGGCGCAATCCCCACGGCCGTCATTGCCGGAGTCACCACCCCCGCCAGTAATTTATTTAGAAGAACGGTAAACCAAATCTCGTGTCCCATCTCAGTGTGAATATCTCCTTGAAATTATGCCGTCTGCTTGTGTCCCAGACCTGCGCCGATCAGAAATAACGACTCCACCAAAACTCCACCACCGGGAATCAACAAACCGGCAATGACCGGTAGAAGGGGCAACCGACCACTAAAGTAAAGCAGCGCCAGAGCCCCAAACGCCAGAGGATACCGCGCCACCATCAGGAAGGCAGTCTTAAAGGGCACGTGGGCCGATTGTGCGCCCAGCAGGACGTTCCCGGTCTGCCACAGCCAGTGGAAATTCAGTACACCCAGCGCGGCTCCCACGGCAAAGCCGGTACCCACCTGCCATCGCCCCTTCGCCAGAATAGCGGCCACTCCAACCACGGCCAGCACCATCATCCAGCGTAACATGCGCGATTCAGTCTTCGGGAGGTCCGTCGTTTCCGCGATCACTCTTTTCCACCCGCTTCAAGATCTGGAGGAGTTCAAATACCCCTGCCGCCAAACCCAGGCCCGATCCAATTAATGCGAATGTGGGCGTTGTGTTCAACCACCGGTCCAGGAGCCACCCCAGCAGATACCCACCGCCAATACATCCAAAGAGTACAAACCCAAGGCCGGAAAAAAGGGCCACGTGCTCCCACAAATCGAATTGGTCGCTACGCCGTGGCGCCACTCATGCCTCGACCGGCTAAGAGAAAAACGGCCGGATCGCCTCGCGCGCAATTTCTATTATCGGCTGAGGATAAATTCCGATTAGCAGGGTCACCGCCAGGGTCAAACCCAAGGCCACCCGCAAACCCAAACTGGCGGCATAGGGGACATCATCCAGCGACTTCTTCATGAACATGACCACTACAATCCGGAAGTAATAGTATAACGCGACAACAGCATAGACAACACCCAGAACCGCAAGATAATAGTGTCCTGTTTCCACCAGCGAAAGGAAGACGAAATACTTCCCGATAAATCCCGCCGTGGGGGGAATGCCGGCCAGGGAGAGCAGAAAAACCAGCATCAGCAGGGCCAGGGCGGGGGCGCGCGACATCAACCCGGAGAGGTCATCGATCTCATCCCCGATGATATCCTTCCTTCGCATCATGATGATGACGGAAAACGCGCCGAGATTCATGAAGGCATACACGACCAGATAGATGACAATAGCCCGGAGCCCGTCACCGTTCCCATCCGCGGCGGCCACCAGTCCCAGCAATAGATAACCCACGTGCGCAATGGCGGAATAGCCGAAGAAGCGCTTGATGTTGTCCTGGGTGATGGCGGCGAGGTTGCCCAAAGTCATGGTGGCGATGGCCACGCCGATGGTCAAAGCCTGCCACTCCACCCGGAGGGGCCACAACCCCATGAACAGGATCCGGATGATAAAGGCAAAGGATGCCACTTTAGGCGCCACGGAGATGAAGGCGGTAATCGAAGTCGGCGCTCCTTCATAGGCATCCGGCGTCCACTGATGGAAAGGCACTGCCGCAATCTTGAAGTACATTCCCGCCAGCAAGGTAATAAGGGCAATCCATGAAAGTGGATCAGTGGCCGGCCGGTCGCGCAGCCTTTCGGCAATAATGGCGAGTTTGGTGGAGCCGCCGATTCCATAAAGCAGCGACATGCCATAAAGCAGCAGCCCGGAGGAGAAAGCGCCGAGCAGGAAGAACTTCACCGCCGCTTCGTTAGATCGCCGGTTTCCGCGCAGGAAGCCCGTCAGCACGTATTCGCAGAGGGCCATTACTTCCAGGGCGACGAAGAGCACAATCAGGTCCGTCCCCGACACCATGAACATCATGCCCACAGCGGCGAAGAGCAGCAGGGCGTAATACTCTCCTTGATTTGATTCCTCGATCTCCAGATACTTCACCGAAAGGAGAACAATAATGGCCGTTGCCAGCACGATGATCGTCTTCATGACAACCGCGAACGAATCAAAAGCAAAGCAGCCGTCGAATCCCAAATAGGCAGGTCCGCTCGAGGAGAAGTGCTTAACCCAGAAGAGGCCGAATTGCAGGACCGCGAAACTCAATCCGATCAGCGCCAGCACGGCACTGAGATACTTGTCGCGCTTGTCCAGCAGATAGTCAAACAGCAGGACAGCCAGGCCGAACATGGTGATGAGGATCTCCGGCTTGATGGCCTGGTAATCCACCGAGTTGAAGAATGGATTGCCCATTAACGGGTCGCTCCTCCCGCGGGGTTGTTCAAGATAATGGTAATGGGCGGGCGCGCGGAAAGTGCCGGAGTCACGGTTACTGCTTGCGCGGGCTTAAAGAAGTTTGGATTCAACTGCTCCACGATGGCGTTGACGGGCTTATTCAAAACGTCGAAAAACGGCTTGGGGTAAACACCAATCCAGAACGCCCAGAGGATCAAGGGCACCAACGTCATGATTTCGCGAAAGTTCAAGTCCTTCAAGACCTGGTTCTTCGGATTCTCGCAGGCGCCAAACATCGTCCGCTGGTAGAGCCACAACATGTATGCAGCACCCAGGACGATTCCCGATACGGCAATCGCGGCCCAATGCCAATTGGATTCATACGCGCCCTGCAGAATCGTGAACTCGCCGATAAAGCCGTTTAATAGCGGCAAGCCGATGGAGGACAGCATGACGATCATAAACAACGTAGCGTATATCGGCATGACATTGGAGATTCCACCAAACTCCTTGATCTCGCGAGTGTGCCGCCGCTCGTAAATCAACCCAACGATCAAGAAGAGGGCTCCGGTGGATATCCCGTGGTTGATCTGCTGGATCACACTTCCCTGCAAGCCATGAGGATTCAGGGCAAAAATTCCGAGCGTGCAGAATCCCAAGTGGCTGACGGATGAATATGCAATCAGCTTCTTCATGTCCTTTTGCATCAGGGAGACCAATGCCCCGTAAACAATGGCGATGAGTGAGAGCCACACCATTACTTTCACCACCCGGGCATCGGAACTCGCATCAGGAAGCAGGGGCAGAGAGAAACGGATAAAACCGTATGTGCCCATCTTCAACAGAACGCCTGCCAGGATCACCGAGCCTGCCGTGGGCGCTTCCACGTGCGCGTCAGGTAGCCACGTGTGGAACGGAAACATCGGCACCTTGATAGCAAATCCAATGGCGAACGCAGCAAAAACCCAGATCTGCATTTGCAACGGCCAGGAATGCGCGTGCTTCATCAATTCCGTAAGGTCGAAGGTATGACTGCCATCCGGCAACGTGTAGTTGAGATACAGTGTGAGGATTCCGAGCAGCATCAGGACAGAACCAGTCAGCGTATACAGGAAGAACTTGATGGCAGCATAGAGCTTGCGAGGCCCGCCCCAGACTCCGATGATGAAGTACATCGGAACCAGCATGACCTCCCAAAACACATAGAAGAGGAAGAAGTCGAGCGACATGAANNTGGCGTAGTATTCCGCCACGCGCTCTTGAATGGCCGTCCAGGAAGAGAGCACGGCGATAAATCCCAGCACCGTGGTGAGCATGATCAGAAGGAAGCTGATGCCATCAATCCCCAGGTGGAACTGCGCGCCGATGGACGGGATCCACGCGTGTAGCTCAACGAATTTGAACTGCTGCGATGGGGTCTCACTGGCAAACCAGAAGACGAGCGGCAGCGAAGCGAGGAAGTCCACGAAGAGGACGATGTTCCCCCACCAGCGAATCGCCTGCTTGTTTTCCTTCGGGATGAGGAATAATGGAATCATTCCCACCAGAGGGATAAACAGAATGATGCTCAGAATATGGTCATGAAAAAACGCCATCGTTGACCTCGAAATTGCGGTTCACGTTTAAAACAGCCAGGCGAAAAAAGCTCGGAACGGAGCAAAATAATACGCCATGAAAATCAAAACACCGGCGGTGATAAACCAGGCATAGTTCTGAACCATGCCGGTCTGCACGATGCGGGCGGGCCAGCTCAACAGTCTTGTGACAAAAGCCACCACGTTCACCAGCCCGTCGATAATCCACTTATCCCACCAGCTTGAGATGATGCCCAGCATCCGCCCGGACCAGCCCACGCCGTTGACCCCGCCATCGATCACGCCCAGGTCAAATGCGGCCAGCAAGCTGCCCAGGTTCTTGACGCGATGCACAAACAGGGCGTCGTAGATTTCATCGATGTAATATTTGTGCAGCAGGACCTTATGGAGTCCGCTGAAGGCTTTCTCCATGCGGTCGGAAAGCTCCGGCTGCTTGACGTACATCCGGTAGGCAATGCCAATACCCACGAACGCCGTCACCACCGACAATGCCATGAGGAAGTACTCCATGCTATGCGCGAACTCATGCGGGGGGACGACGGGATTGCCTTCAAACACCGGTTCAAGGAATTTCCCGAACCATTCGCTGCCCCAAAGCGATTTCGGAATACCGATGAATCCGCCCACGGCTGAGAGAACTGCAAGCGTGATGAGCGGAATCAGCATTGGCCGCGGCGATTCATGCAGGTGGTGCTCCGCCTCATGGGAGACGTGCGACTCCCCCCAAAAGGTCATGAAGATTAAGCGTGCCATGTAGAAAGCGGTAAGGCCTGCGGTGATCCACCCGACAGTCCACAGCAGCTTATGGCCATAAGGTCCGGCAAACGACTGCCATAGGATTTCGTCTTTGCTGAAAAAGCCGGCAAACGGCGGGATTCCAGAAATTGCCGCGGTGGCAATCACCATGGTCCAACAGGTCACGGGAATCTTACGCGCAAGCGCGCCCATCTTGCGCATATCCTGTTCGCCGCTCATGGCGTGAATCACACTGCCGGAACCAAGGAACAACAAGGCCTTGAAGAACGCGTGGGTCATCAGGTGAAACACGCCCGCGGTATACGCTCCCACGCCGCAGGCCAGGAACATATATCCCAACTGGCTGACGGTGGAATAAGCCAGCACGCGCTTGATGTCATTCTGGACGAGACCGATCGATGCCGCCCAAATGGCCGTGGCCGCGCCAATGCCCGCCACCAGCGCCAGCGCCTTGGGCGACAGCGCGAACAGCGCATTCGAGCGCGCCACCATGTAGACGCCCGCCGTCACCATGGTCGCGGCATGAATCAAAGCGCTGACCGGGGTGGGGCCTTCCATGGCATCCGGCAGCCAGATGTAGAGAGGAATCTGCGCGGACTTTCCAGTGGCGCCAATGAACAGCAGGATGCAGATCGTGGTGATCACACCGCTGCCCATCAGAAATTGACCGCTGCGCGCGGCCTCCGTGATGGAGTGAAAATCCAGGGTCCCAAATGTGACGACCATCGTCATCATGCCCAGCATGAAGGCGGCGTCACCAATACGGTTAACAATGAATGCTTTTTTCCCCGCATCAGAAGCGGACTTGCGGTGGAAGTAAAAACCGATCAGCAGATAAGAGCAGAGCCCCACGCCTTCCCAACCGACGAACATCATCAGGTAATTATCCGCCAGCACCAGCACCAGCATCGAGAACATGAACAGGTTCAGGTAGCCAAAGAAGCGGTAATACCCGCCTTCATGCGCCATGTACCCGGTGGAGTAAACGTGGATCAGGAAGCCGACACCGGTCACCACCAGCACCATCACGCAGGAGAGCGGGTCAAGCTGCATACCCACATTGATATTGAGGTTAGCCGCTGTTCCATTCGATAGATGAAACGCCCCGGCCGGCAACCATGTATAAAGGTGCTTGAGGAATACGTGATTATATGATTCCGGTAGGCGCAGGAATTGAATAAAACACCCAACTGCCCATATAAACGAAAGCCCCGGAAGGCCCACGGAAACCGCGGAAACAGCCTTATTCAACAAGCGTTTGCCGAAAAAGAGCTGGATGGCAGCCCCCAACAACGGAAACACCGGAATTAACCAGATGTAATCTAACATGGCGTTTAAAAGGCTAAAAGGTAAAGGCTAAAGTGTAAAAGCCGGACCCTTAACCGCTGACTCACCTTACAACTTTTCCTTCTCCCTTTATCCTTTACCCTTCAGCTTTTAACCCTTACCCTTTATCCGTTAACCCTAGCTTTGGAACCATTTTTGGCGTTGCGTATGATTGCTGTGATTACGGCATAAAGCTCTTCTGTTTCCCGGATCAGGGGCGTCAATCGCCGTTTAGGCACGATAGCCGATTCACCAAGGAGGCCCAGCCAGTAGCAACTTTCCCTGGCCTCCTTTTGAGCGGTCCCATACTTATGGACAAAGTCAGCTCGCGTTTCTCCAGCCTGCGCCTCCTCAACATTTGCCCCAATCGATGTTGCGGCCCGCAAGAACTGTTTTCCAATCACCCACCCCGCTCCGTCCATTCCTTCCTGGAGTGCATGGTAAAGCTTGATCGCGCGGAGAGAATATTGGAACGCGCGTTTTCGGATATCCGGCCGGTACTGCTCGACCATAGAACTCCAGGCCTCGCATTTAGCCTTTACCCTTCGACCTTTACCCTTTAAGCCATCCTAATCACCATTTGAGTAAGTCGATTTCGTCCGCGTTCACAGTTTCCTTGTTTCGGAACAGCGCGATGATCAAGCCCAGGCCGACCGCGGCTTCGGCGGCGGCATCGGTAATCACGAAGATCGCGAAGACCTGGCCATCCACTGACTTGAAATATTGCGAAAACGCCATCAGGTTGATGTTGACGGCATTCAGAATCAGCTCAATCGACATCAGGATGATCAGAATGTTGCGCCGCGTCAGCACTCCCACGACTCCGACGGCAAACAATGCCGTGCTGAGATAGATGTAATATTCCGTGGGGATCATTGCAGTTTCCTCTTGGCCATAATTACAGCGCCCACCATCGCCACCAGCAGCAGCACCGACGCGATTTCAACCGGCAACATGTAATTCTGGTATAGCGCCATGCCCACCGCCTGGGTATTTTGCAGGGGAGCACTGGTCATGGGCCGGGCCGGCAGGTTAAGTCCCTGCCCGTGGTTGTGCAAAGCATATCCAACGATCACGAGCAGTAAAACCGAGGTTGCCAGCGCCACCGCCCATTGGCGGGCAAAACGCGCCTGCTTCAAAGCCACATCGATGTCCACCAGCATGACGACAAACAAGAACAGCACCATGATGCCGCCCACATAAAGAATGATCTGCACGGCAAAGAGGAATTCAGCGTGCTGCAACAGGAAAATGCCACCCACGGAAAAGAGCGTCACGATCAACCAGATCGCACTGTGCACGGCATTGCGGCGAGTAATCACCAAAATTGCCGACACCAGCGTGACGGTGGAAAGAACTATAAATGTGACAAGTTCTATCATGGTCTTAAACAAAGGCTGAAGGGTAAAGGATAAAGGCCAAAGAAGACCGGATTGATTCTTGACTTTGACAAGTTATCCCCTAACCTTTTTTATCCTTTACCCTTTATTCCTTACGCCTTAAACTTCAGGCCTCACCCCTACCACTCTTTCAACCCTTTACCGTTCAAAGTTCAGCTTTTACCCTTTACCCTTTACACTTCACCCTTCTTACCGCGTGTACCGCACCGGCTTGGGCCCTTCCTCCAGCGCCGCCCGGTCCCAAATCATTCCCTCTCTCGTATAGTTGGCGATCTCAAAATCCTGCGTCAACTCCAGCGCATCCACCGGGCAGGCATCTTCGCACAACCCGCAGAACATGCAGCGCGAAAGGTCATAGGTAAAAATGGTCAGTCGCTTCTTGCGGTCTTCCGTGCGCGCCCAGCCCACCACAATCAGGTTTTCCGGGCATGCAATGGAGCAAAGGTTGCATGCGATGCACAACGTTTCACCCGACTCGGGATGATTGTTCAGGCGCGGGGCGCCGCGATAGCGCTCGGCAACCGGAGGGCGTTCCAGCGGATACTGCTCCGTCACGGTCGCGTCGGGCCGCTGATAGGAGAACGTCAGGCGCAATCCCTTTAGGAGATCGATCAGAAATATCCGGCGCAGAAAATCTTTCCAATCCATGATCACATACCCACCAAGGCAGCCACCGCCACGGGGTGATGGGCCAACCAGAGATACCGCCCCACCGCGGTCACAATCAGGTTCGCCAGCGCCAGCGGAATCATCCACCGCCAGCCGACGTTCATCAACTGGTCATAGCGGTAGCGCGGAAATGTTGCGCGATACCAGATGAAAGCATAAAGGAATGCCAGCACCTTGGCGCTGAACCAGAAAATCCCTTGAATCGCATGGAGCACCGGCGGATAAGCCACCAGAATTCCCAGCACAATGAAGCAGGCCGCAAGCACGATGAAGAAATAGCGCTCCAGCGCAATTGAACTCTTCATTCCCAACCAGAGCACGAACACCGCCGTCCCCAGGAACGCAACAATGGGTGTAAATTTCAGAAAATCCAGCGCGGCAAAGTTGGCAAACGGCCGCAGCCACCCGCCCAGAAACAGGGTCACAGCGATGCATGACACCACCACCATGTTGGTGTATTCGGCCATGAAATAGAGGGCGAAGCGGAAACCGCTATATTCCGTGTGGAAGCCCGCGGTCAGTTCCGATTCCGCTTCAGGAAGGTCAAAGGGGTTGCGATTGGTCTCGGCCACCGCCGCGATCACATAAATGATAAAGGCCACTGGTTGAAGAAAAACGTTCCACACGCCCATGCTGAATTGGCGATTGACGATGTCAACCATGCTGAGGGAATTGGAGAACAGCAGCACGCCCACCAGGGCCATTCCCGCGGCCACTTCGTAACTCACCAATTGCGCGGAAGAGCGCAGCGCCCCCAGCAGGGGATAGTGGCTGTTTGACGCCCAGCCGCCCAGAATGATTCCGTAAATTCCCAGCGATGAAACCGCCAGAATGAAAAGAAGGCCGATGTTAATGTCAGTCACAAAAAAGTTGCCGGCGAAAGGTATGGCGGCAAACACCGTGAACGCGGCAAAAATACTGATGGCAGGCGCCAGCAGGAAAAGCCATTCGTCCGCACCGGCAGGGATGATGTCTTCCTTCAGCAGCAGCTTCAATCCATCGGCGATGGGTTGCAGCAAGCCCCACGGTCCTACGCGCATGGGACCCAACCTCGCCTGCATGAACGCCAAAACCTTGCGCTCCATCAAAACCAGATAGGCGACGATTCCCGCGACCACGGCAAAAACGATAAGAATCTTGACCGATGCGAGCAGCAAGGGGGTGGCTAGAACGAATTTGATGGCGTTATCGAGCATGAACAATCCTAAGTCGGGACTCGGGACTCGGGACTTGGGACTCGGGGACCTTTACCTGCGATTCGGGACTTGAGCCAGTTCCCCTCATCTTGGGCATTCTCAAGACGGCAATTAATCGGTTCAGCATTTTCCCAGTGTCCTGGAGCGGCTTCGTCACTGCCTCAAAATCATTCGGCTTCAAAAAGCCCAGATTGCTGGACACAATCAGATGCGTTTCCAGTTCCAACAACGACCCGCGTGCAATTGTCAGGAACTGAGTATATTCGCGTCTCGATCCTCTTCCCCAACCTTCAGCAATCTTTGCGGCGATTGACGTTGCCGCCCTGCGGATTTGAGAAGTCAATCCATAGCGTTCTGGATCTGGAAATTTGGCGGTGAGTCTGTAGAGTTCGGTTGTGAGCGCAACAGACTTCTTCCAAACATCGAGTTCTTTGTAATCGTTCACGCCACGCTCACCCAAGTCCCTTGAAATGCCAAATCAGAGGTCCTACTTCACGAGTCCCGAGCTCCCGGGTCCCGAGTCCCGCTTGACCTACCGGTCTACCTCGCCCAGCACAATATCCAGCGTCCCGATAATCGCAACAATATCAGCAATTAAATGGCCTTTTGACATCGTTTCCAACGCTTGCAAATTGATCAGTGATGGCGGGCGCACGCGCACTCGATACGGGTTCACCGTGCCGTCGCTGACCACGTAATACCCCAATTCGCCCTTGGGCGCCTCGATGGAATGGTAAACTTCACCCACCGGAGGTTTGATGACCTTCCCGACTTTTCCGAAAATGGGCCCTGGCGCCAGGCGTTCAACGCATTGGCGAATGATGCGAATGGACTGCCGCATCTCTGCCATCCGCACGATGTACCGGTCGTNNCGGTCGTAGGTGTCGCCGTTCTCCCCCACGGGCACATCAAATTCCACCTTATCGTAAGCTTCATAGGGCTGGGCTTTGCGAATGTCCCACTTCACGCCCGAACCGCGCAGCACGGGACCTGTGACCCCAAGGGCAATGGCGTCCTCCGCAGAAAGAACCCCAATGTTGCGCGTGCGGTTGATCCAGATGCGGTTCTTGGTCAGAAGCTGTTCGTACTCATCAATCTTTTCCGGAAAGTAGTCGCAAAACTTGGTGACGTCGCGTTCAAACCCGTCGTAGAGGTCGTATTGCAGGCCGCCAATGCGGAAGGCATGAGTCGTAAGTCGCGCCCCGCAATACTCCTCGAAGATTTTGAGAATTTCCTCCCGCTCGCGGAAGGTGTAGAACACCGGAGTCATGGCGCCAAGATCCAGCGCATGGGTGCCCAGCCAAAGCAGATGGCTGGCGATGCGTTGCAATTCCGCTAGGATCATCCGCGTGTATTGCGCGCGCGGAGGGATTTCCGCCCCCAGCAGCTTCTCCACCGCCTCCACGTAGCCCATGCCGTTGGTGACGGCGGCGCAGTAATCCATGCGATCGACGTAGGGGGCGAACTGGGCGTAGGTGCGATTCTCCGCGATCTTCTCCACGCCGCGGTGGAGGTAGCCCATGATGCACTCGGTGCCCAGCACGCGCTCGCCATCCAGCCTCAGCTTGACGCGCAAAACCCCATGCGTGGCCGGATGCTGCGGCCCCATGTTGATCACGAGTTCATTCGAGTCGAGAAAGGTCACTTCCTGCATGAATTAATGCACGCTCTCAAGAATCTCAGCCCCGTCGGGGGCGAAGTAATGTAGCCCATTGCGTAAACCGTGGGATTTTGGACCCTCTCCCCCTTTCGTCCCCCCTCTCCCGCCGAAGCGGAAGAGGGGCTAGAGGATAAGGGTGGAATTTGCTCACCCATGGCTTACGCCATGGGCTACGTTCTAACGCCCGCTTCGCGGGCTCAAATCATCCTCAGACCGCTGAATCACGTCCCAAACAACGCGTCGCAGCTCTTCCCGCTTTGCTAGCCACTAACCACTAGCCACTGCCCTTCTACTGTCCGCTCTCAATCCCCAAATTCGCCTTCACCCAGGCTTCATCCTGTTTCAGGATGTCGTAATCCTTGCGCAGGGGGTGGCCCTCCCACCCATCGGGCATCAGAATCCGCTTCAGGTTGGGGTGGCCGTCGTACTCGACTCCGAACATGTCGAAGATCTCACGCTCCAGCCAATTTGCCGTGGGCCAGACGCCGGTGACGGAAGGAACCTTCTCCCCCGCCGCCACCTGCACGCGCAATCGCAGTCGGTTGTTCCCCTCGAATGAATACAAGTGATAGACAATGTCAAAGCGCCTTTCCCGCTTGGGGAAATCCACAGCGGTTTCATCCGTCAGCAGGTTGTAAGCGCCACCGGCAGTTCCCTTCAGGAATTGGCAAACGGCCACCAGGTGTTCTTTCGCCACATTCAGAGAAGGCTGATTGCGGAAGATCACCGGTTCGCTGATCGCACCCGGGAATTTCTTGAGGAGCGCATCCACCAGGGGGCTTGACCACGGATCAGGCTTGATGGGAGCTTTGGGGGCGGCCGACGCCTTGGGCGGCGCGGCAGCAGGAGGTTTGGCGGGGGCGCCGGGAGCACCCGCGCCGGCAGGTGCGGGCGCCTTGACGGGCGCCGGGGATGGAGGCCTGGCAGGCGCACCTGGTGGCCCACCCTCGCCCCCAGGCGCCTTTGATGGCGGATTGGCGTCCGGCTTGGCTTGTGGGCTCGCCCCGCCGCTCTCCGCCGCAGTTTTTGGAGCCGGGGTTCCAGCCCCTTCCGCCCCCTTCGGCGGATCATTTTTTTCGTCTGCCATGGACCTACTATGATTGCGGTGAGTCTCTACTTACTGCCATTAAGCGTTGAATTCTCCCACACGCCAACCCCTCTGTCAATAAGAGTAAACCACGGCAAAAGGACTAGTGACTTTCTTTGACTTTTTGTCACTAGGCCACCGCCCGGGCTTTTTGTCCATGATTCAGGCCGCGCAGGCGAAAATAATTTAGGAAAGCCTACGCCAAGGGCCAAGAAGGGCTCCAAAGCCCGTGAAACGGAGTCGGTCATGTAGCCCACGGCGAGCCAGCCGTGGGTCAAAACATCCTGTAAAGATGTTCCTCCATCCCCGGAGGGGCGGCATCGGGATGTTCCAATGGGTCCATGGCCATTTTCTGTAGACCCAACCTGATATCGCCCCTGCCGGGCTCCCATTATCTGCTTGCCCCGCCTGCGTTCCCACAGCTGGCTCGCCGTGGGTTAAACGACCGCGCCCGTTCCACGGGCTATCGGCCCATAAGTGTTTACCTATAGGCTGGATCTACCTGAGATCCCGGCTTGGCGAGCGAAATAATGTAGCCCACGGCGTCGGCCGTGGGGGAATCGAGACTCTAAGATGCTCGTCAAGCCCCGGTCAGGGGCGACATCTGATTTAAGCTGTGTGTTCCCACAGCTGGCGCCGTGGGCAACAAAATCGCGCCGCTGCCGCGGCTTCAGGCGATGCTCCCCTCACGGCACAAGCACCGCAGCCCCCTCAAACTTGCCGCCGCGGAGATCGGCAAGTGCTTGATTCGCCTGGTCCAAGGGATAGCGCGTGGTGTGGGTGACGATGCCAATCTGGGGAATGAGGCCGAGGAAGTCAATTCCATCCTTCCGCGTCAGATGCGCCACGGAAACAAGCTCCCGCTCCTCCCAGAGCAACTTATAGGGAAAGCTGGGAATGTCGCTCNNCGCTCATATGGATGCCCGCGCAGACCACGCGCCCGCCCTTGCGGACAGCCTGAAGCGCCAGGGGCACAAGGTCACCGACGGTGGCAAAGATGATGGCCGCGTCCAACTGCTCCGGCGTCATCTCGTCGGAGCCGCCAGCCCACGCCGCTCCCAGGCTGCGGGCAAAGGCTTGAGTGGAAGCATCCCCCGGTCGCGTGAAGGCAAATGCCGATCGCCCCTGCCACTTCACCACTTGGGCTATGATGTGGGCAGCGGCGCCGAACCCATAAAGCCCCAGCTTTTTACCCTCACCCGCGATGCTGAGCGAACGCCAGCCAATCAGCCCCGCGCAGAGCAGAGGGGCCAGCGCCACGTCGTCCCCAACCTCCCCCAGAGGGAAGGCATAGCGCGCATCCGCGATGGTCGATGTGGCGTAGCCGCCGTCGCGCGTAAACCCGGTGAAAAGAGGGCGATCGCAAAGGTTCTCCCGGCCACTAACACAATAAGGGCAGACGCCGCAAGTGTGGCCGAGCCAGGGAACGCCCACGCGCTGGCCCACCTGCAATCCCTCAACTCCAGCACCGATTACATCGATTCGCCCCACAATTTCATGGCCGGGAATGATGGGAAGCTTCGGATCAGGCAGTTCGCCATCCACCACATGCAAATCAGTGCGGCAGACACCGCAGGCCCCCACCTTGAGGCGAATTTCCCCCGGCCCGGGCTGGCGGTCGGCGAGCTCCGTCCATTCCAGTGAGGTCCTGAGTTTGTTCAGTACCATTGCTTGCATCGCGTCCTCCGGTCCCGCGCATAGTCCGCAGTCAAATTGTAAAGATTGCTCGGCGCAAGAGATGATCTTACCGCCAACCCCGGGCGATGGATAGCGCCAACACACCGGCCAATGGCCTTAAGTCTCCAATCTTTTCCACTTCTTCAGAATTCTCCGGTTTGTTTGCAATTCAGGTATCTTTTCGCTTGACCACGCCGCCCGCCGGGCGTATGACTTGCCATGGCCGTGCAGTGCGCCGCAGCCCCATGTCTGTTGCCTCAAGCTGAATTGGACATTCGCCATGAAAAAGGTCCTGTTGTCAATTCTCCTTCCCCTCATGATTCTGGCTTTCAGTGCGCCGGCCGCATGCCAGGATTCCTCCACCAACCTCGATAACGACCTGATCGTGGCTGCCTCGCGCGGCGACACCGCGGCGGTCGGGCAGCTTCTGCAAAAGGGCGCCAACATTGAGCCAAGGACAAATGGGGAATCACTCCCCTGCTTGAGGCGGTCCAACAAGGCAAGATTAACGTGGTTAAGTTGCTGCTGGCAAAGGGAGCCAACATCGACGTTATGGGGAATGGCAAGACTCCCCTGCTCCAGGCGGCGGAAGATAACAATACGGAATTGGTGAAGCTCCTGCTCGAAAAAGGCGCCAACGCCGAGGCCGCCGAAGGCGATGACGAAACCGCGCTGGTAAAGGCCGTCAACCATGGCAACACCGAAATGGCGAAGCTGCTGCTCGAAAAGGGCACGGATGCCCAGGTGAAGGGCAAGAGCGGCTTCATGGCGCTCATCCGCGCGGCCACCGACGGCAATGTTGAAGTGGTGCGGTTGATGTTGGAAGAGGGCGCCATGGACAGCGTCGATGGCATGGTGCTGCACGGAGCCGCGGAAAACGGCAGGCCGGAAGTGGTGAAACTGCTGCTGGAAAAGGGCGGCAAGCTTGAGAGCAGAAACAATATCGGCTACACGCCCCTGCTCGCCGCCGCCAGGAATGGCCAGACTGCCGTGGTGAAGCTCCTACTTGATGACGGCGCCCAGATCGAAGCCAGGGATCAGGAGGGCAAGACCGCTTTGCACGTCGCGGCGGAAACCGGCCACGCCGACGTTGCCAAGTTATTGCTTGATCGCGGCGCCCAGATCGAGGCAAGGAACAACGATGCCTTCACCCCTCTGATGTGCGCAGCGGAGGCGGGTGGAATCGCCCATGCGGGCACCCCCTTTTACGTGGAAAAATTCCCCGCGGTTGAAGTGATCAACTTGCTGCTCGACCGGGGCGCAAACATCGAGGCCAAAAGCGTGGACGGACAGACCGCGCTTCACCGGGCCGCCTTCCGGGACCGGCCCGACGCCATCAAGGCGCTGCTGGCCCGGGGTGCAAACATCCAGGCGATGGACAACCACGCGAGCACGCCTCTAAGCTTCGCCCTCGAGTGCCTTCGCGGTTTTGAGCGGCACCGTTCGGGATTTGCCTGCAACAGTCTGAGCTGCCAACAATCGTTAGACCTCATCCTGGCCGACAAACGAGAGGTTGTGCGCGTGCTGGAAGAAGCGCTTGTCCAGCATCCTCCCGCCACCTTTGCCGGCTACGTCGCGGATTTGCAGAATCACCCCCGCGACCGAGCCCGGCGCGACCACGTCGTTCAACTTGCCGCCGCGCTGCCCACGCCTCCGCCCATCCCCGACGAGGCACGCCGCATTTACGACCGCGCCTCGGTCTTGATCAAGCAGGCCAACGCGCCGGCAGAGCTTGCCCAGCCCATCATCTTGTTGCGCGAGGCCGTGAACTTCGCCCCCTGGTGGGGTGACGCCTACCAGTCTCTTTCGCGCGAACTGGAATTGACCGGGCAGTACGATCTGGCGCTCAAGAATCTCGGCTATTTCATCGAACTGAACCCGCCGGAAGCAGAACGAAGCGCAGCGCGGACCCACCTGTCGGAGATTCAGAAGGAAAAGGAAGCCGCGCCGGGCAGGAATCCGTAGGGTGAATTCGCCGCCCCTCCAGCGACATTTTGTAGGCTCTAAATACGATGGAATTATCTTGACTTTAGTAGCGTAGCCTGATATACCTTGGGATTCCGCCATGAGGCGCCGCCATGTCCGCTCCCCAGGTCCCTGCCGCTTCCGACTCCTGCAACCCCAAACAGTCAGCCACGCACAACAAGATTTCCGCGCCTGGCCGCAGGGGACACAATCAGAGACTGACGCGAGCGGTAGACGGGTCCCAATTTGCCCCCTTCTTGCGACTCCAAAATTGTTTTTCGACACCGGGCGCGGGCAAGGCAAATGGATGCCAAAGGGGGTCGCAACCGCGACCGCGCAACCCGGATTTGAAGGTCATCCTCATCAACCCGAAAAGGGTTCTTTCCACGATATTCCAGAAAAGAAAGGGAGTTAGAGGTTTTGGTCAAAATGTCTTAATCTCTATCTCATTCGTTAACAAGGAGTTAGATCGGCGGCGGATAAATTCGAACCAGGGGGAAAGGAGTCTTTCCACGATATCTCAGAAAAGAAAGGGAGTTAGAGTTTTCGGTCAAAATGTCTAAATATCTATCCCATTTGTTAACAAGAAGTTAGGTCATGGACTGAAATCTCGAACGAGAAGGAGCCGAATCTTTCCACGATGTGTAAGAAAATAAAGACGGTTAGATGTTTTCGGCAAAATCCAACAGAATTTTATCTTATTGAAATTAAATAACTTATATGAATCACCGGCGGCGGAGGGCTTTTGAAAAAAGGGAAAAATAATTTGCCTCAAATTTCCCCTAAGCCATTGAAAAATAAATGATGAAAAAATGTCCACTTTTTGCCTTTCCACGATGTTGATGAAAACAAGCAAGTTAAATGCTCCTTTCCACGATGTTGATGAAAAGAAAGATAGTTATTTAAAATGAGGCAAAATGCAATGAACGAAGATTTAACCGATCTCGGTGAGTTCAACGGACCGAAAAGAGCTTTATATGTGGCGCGCCCACTTCTGCTATTTGTTCGTCATCGGAAGTGGGGCTCGAACCCAGAAAAGACATCAAATATGAAGGTGTATCCGGATAAGTCCCATGTAATCAGCACGGCATGTCGCACACACTTAGCCCGGATTTCTTACCGGCCTGGCTGGTGGCGGTGTGGATTTCCCATCGCTCGAATTCAGAGCGAAGCTTTGCTCCGTGTCCCCCAACAGTCTCTTCACAGCGGAGTGCATTCAGAATGATCGGCACGGACCCGCAAGAACAGTGCTCAGGATCTCCATTTCAAAAGCGCACTGAGAAATCAGGTGAGGGGATCTGCGAATTGTGCAATCTCAAATTCCCAACGGTAAGCTCCGCTGCAAATTTCCCGACCGAAAGACCTCATTGCGTGGTATACCACCTGTCCGGTGCAACGGTTGCGAATGGAAATGGGCGGTGGCGCGGTCACCGGGAAATGCCAAAAACATCGAAGGCCGCATGTCGGTGTCGAGTTATAATCGGATGGTTTTTCACCAGCAAGCAGCTTTCGGGAAAATTAAATTAAAGGACAGGTCATATGGAAAAATACTTTAAGGTAGCTTTGTCGGCGGATTTTCTCAACGAGGAACGACAACTGATCTTCCCTGACATCGGTCTTTCCGTGCTCGACGCCGAGCCCGTGATCGATTACAAGTTTGTGGCGGATTATCGCGCCGAATATGTGCCGGAACAGCTTGCCGGCATCGACGTCCTGATCTCCCTGAAGCCCCGGGTTACTGCGTCCTCCCTGCAGGGGATCGAGCAGCTCTGCGCCGTCGGGCGCTGCGGCGTTGGCTACGACAACGTCGATCTCGCTGCGTGCACGGAACACGATATCGCCGTCTACATTACTCCCGCCGGAGTGGTGCGGCCCATCGCTTCCTCCATCGTCCTGATGGTTCTGGCGCTTTCGCACAATCTGGTTCTAAAGGATCGCATGATGCGCGAAGGCCGCTGGGTGGAGAGCACCCGCCGCCTGGGACGTGAACCCCGAGGCCGCATCGTGGGCACAATCGGGTTGGGAAACATTGCCAGCGAAGCCGTGCGCCTGCTCCGCAACTTTGATGTGGCAAAATTCCTGGCGTTTGATCCCTACGTCACCGAGGCGCGCGCAAAGGAGTTGGGCGTGGAGAGCGTTTCACTCGACGATCTCCTTCGCCAGTCCGACTACGTCCTGGTGAACTGCCCGTACAGCGCCGCCACCCGCCACCTGATCGGCGAGCGCGAACTGGGCCTGATGAAGCCGACCGCGGTTTTAATCAATACCGCGCGCGGCGCAATTATCGACCAGACGGCGTTGATTCGCGCCCTTGAAACTCGCGCCATCGCCGGCGCCGGCCTGGACGTTTTTGAAAAAGAGCCGATAGAGACTGATTCGCCTCTGTTGAAAATGGAAAACGTCGTTTTGACTTCGCATTCGATCGGCTGGACGGAGGAACTGTTCCGTGATATGGGACGGATCGATTGTGAAGGCGCTGTTGCCATCAGCCAGGGCAAGGCTCCGGTTAACGTGGTGAACAAAGAGGTGCTGGAGCGGCCGGGATTCCAGGCCAAGCTGCGGAAGTATGCGGAGCGCAGAAAGGAAGTGGCGCAATGAGCAAAGTAAAAGACAAGCTGAAAAAGGGTGAAGTGGTTTACGGGCAGATGGTCCTGGAGCTCTTCAGCGCCGGCATTGGCCCCATGCTGGCGGCCACGGGAATGGAGTTTGTACTCTTCGACATGGAGCACGGCCGCTGCGATATCTCCCTGGCGGCGGAGATGATCGCGCTCAGCCGCTCGACCGATATCGTGCCCATGGTTCGTGTGCCGGACGCAAACGTTGCGCCCCTTTCACGCGTGCTGGACCTTGGCGCGCGCGGCGTGATGATTCCCCGCGTGGAAACTCGCGAACAGATGGAGAACGCCGTAGCGCAGTTGAAATATGCGCCCGAGGGCAAGCGCGGAGTCGCCCTGGGCATCGCCCATGACCTTTATCGTCCGGGCGGCCCCTCCGCCTTCGCTGAAGCCAATGCGGACATCATGGTAATTGCTCTGCTGGAAACCGCCAAAGCCTTCGAAAACCTGGACGCGATTGTCTCCGTGCCCGGGTTGGACGTGGCCTGGATGGGACACTACGACCTGACCGTCTCGATGGGAATCCCCGCCCAGTTCGATCATCCCCGCTTCCTTGCTGCCATGGATGCGCTGGTGGATAGCTGCAAGCGCCACAACGTTGCGCCCGGATTCCTGCCCGCAACTCCGGCCGACACCATCCATTGGATCAAGAAAGGGTTCCGGATGATCAGCCTGGGCAGCGATATCGGCGTTTATATGAATGGGATGAGGGCGTTTCACAAGACTGTGGTCGATGGACTTAAATAAGGGGGAATTAAGAATTACGAATTAAGAATTAAGAATTAAGAATTGCGGTAGCGACTGAGACAGCCCTACATGAGCAGATCTCGGTGAAACGGTTGGATACCTTCATGGAACTTCAATCGGCGGATTCTGAGCGCCCGCCCCTGTTCAAGGCGAGACGAGTTTCTGTAAACAAGCAGATCGCCGCCTTTTACGTTACGCTCAATTTCCTTTTCTCGGTCGAATTGGCGGCGAGGAATTTTTACCTTCGAATGCCGCGATCAGCACACCATGCAGACGTGCACTGGTTGTGTGAGTTGTTGCTTGCCGGCCTCACTGTGTCGTTAGCTCCTCTTTCCGTCGTTCTCGCGAGGAGGCAAAGCCATGCGGTCGCCTCCTCCCCCGAGCAGAGGGAAGTCATTTTGTGGACGACGCTTCGTGCGATCAATTATTGCTTGTTTGTTGCGTACTTGTTGATCCTCTGGCTTTAAGAAGGGGTTCAGGATGCTCAGCCTGGGCAGCGACACCGGGGTCTATGTGAACGGCATGCGCGCTTTCCATCACACGGTGCTGGAAGGCTTAAAGACGATGTAGCGCATGTAGCGCCGGGCTTGAGCCCGGCATGCAGACGTAGAGGCGGCTTTACGCCGCCATTCTCGCGTGTTGGAAGACGACGTCGAGCCGGGTTTGAACTCACGTAGAGGTGGGTTTATCCCGCTGTCCGCGGCTGTTGGGTTTGGGGTTGTGGCGGCGTAAAGCCGCCTCTACAAGGGAAGCCCCCCTCAAGGGCGGCGCTACAAGGAGGGACGATTTCCATGCCAACGAATGATCATTCGCCGGAGTTGGTTGCGCCGCTCAGTTTGCAGGTGGGAGAGAATCCGCTGTGGCATCCTGAAGCCGCCACACTCTACTTCGTCGATATCCTGGGAGGCACGATTCACGCCTATATTCCTGCCACCGGGGCGTACCAACTGGTCTGCAAGACGCACGTTACGGGTGGCTTCACCATCCAGGAAGATGGCTCGCTGCTTTTGTTCCAGGACGGGCGCCTGAGCGTTCTGAACCTCAACGGCAACATTCGCGAAGTGGCCAGCGGCCTCTTGCCCCACAACAAGCGCTTTAACGACGTGATTGCCGACCCCGAGGGGCGCGTCTACGCCGGGGCCATGGAAGGAGGAATCGGACGGCTGATCCGCTTCGACCCTGACGGCACCATCACTGAGCTTTTCGATGGGATGGAAATTCCCAACGGCATGGGCTTTACACCCGATCTTACCGGCATGTACGTCACCGATTCAGTGCCGCGCAAGATTTACTACTTCGACTACGACCGCCATTCTGGACAGCTCACCAATCGTCGAGTATTTGCACAAATCCCTGACAATGAGGGTTGTCCGGATGGGATGAGCGTCGATGCGGAGGGGTTTGTGTGGTCCGCCATCTGGTTTGGCGGCAGGATCAAGCGATTTAGTCCAGACGGAAAGTTGGACCGGGAAGTCTTCCTGCCGGCGGTCCAGACGGCGTCGCTGACCTTCGGCGGCCCTGACCTGGCGGACATCTACGTCAGCACTTCGGCGAGTACGACAGCGGATGCTCTACGGCCGCCCGGGCAGGACTTGTCTGCATTCCGCGGTGGCGGCATCTATCGCGTTCGAGTGGAAGGAGTACGAGGGCGTCCGGCGTTTCGCTCCCGCCTCCGGTTCCCATAATCGGCAGGCGTGAGGGGCCGGAATCGAGCGGCACAAGAGCAATCCCGCCGGGATTTAAGCAGTTGTGGCCAACACCTTGGAGCGCTGCTCGCGAACAGCGTCGGCCAGCGTGTCCCAGCCCTTCACAAACATATTGCGGAAGAACTGGAGCGGGGCGAAATGGCCAAACTCTTCGATGGTCAATCCATCATCCCGGTAGGCGGCGCGAAAATCGGGCAATTTGTCGCAAAGCTCGTCCACGATGGCTTCCGAGGGCACAGCGTCAATGCGTGAGGTAATGGGTGGGTTGGCCTTGATGATCTCGTCGGCGGTGCTCCAATTGATGGTCACGTGCAGCGCTCCGCCCACCATCTCCGTAAAGTGGTGAGTGCCGCGAGCGCCGCCGCCCATCAGGGTGATGTTGTAACCGCGCTGCTTCATCATGGCGTACTGCCTTCTGGCCAGAATGCAACCGGCCTGGGCTAGCGCCTCGGGAGAGACCCTGATGCCTTCGCGCTCCGCCGTCTTCGCCAGGCACTCGTCAAAGATGCCGGAGATGTGAGTGACGTAGAAGGGCGGATGCTTGCCGCATTTCTTGGAAACGCGCTGGTAGAGTTCGCAGACCTCGCTGGCCTGGGCCAGGGCAAAGACTTCCGTGGCGATGATGGGCATGTTCCCAGGAATCAATTGCTCAAATGCCTTCAAACCCGCCGCGGTGCAGGGAATCTTGGTGATGAAGTTGGGAGCAATCTTGCGGAACCGGAAGGCCTCATCCACGATGTGGGCAGGATCTTCATCCAGGTGCGGGTTGCCCTGGATGGAAACCAACCCCTGCAAGCCCGGAGCGCGATTGTAGAGGGGCAGGAACTTCTCCAGGATCTCTTTCACGATTCGCTGTTGGGCGATGTCGGCGGCACGCTGGTCATCGGAGCTTTCCTTGATCGCTGCCTGGATGGCGCGCGCAGCCCGTTCCGGCTCCATCTTGATGATTCGGGCGGAATAGGCAGGATTGGTGGTGCAACTAATGGCGCCGGCAGCGATGGCCAGGTCGGCCTCGGCCAGAGTGGGATTGTTGATCCACAACCGCGTCGGCGTCTCCTGTTGCAGCCGATGAAAGTAACCTTCCGACATGTCTTCATCCTCCATGGTTGACGTACGATTATTTTACAACAGCCCTTCGAGGCGCGCCAAAGACTCTGCACCGCGCTCCACTACTTCCACGGGATTGGCTTGGTGGAGTTCACGATTCCAGATTTCCAGCGAGACGGCGCCATCATACTTCAGGCGCTTCAATTGCTGGAAGATCGGGGAAAAATCGATGGTGCCCTCGCCTGGGAAAGTACGATTGTCGTGGGGAATGCGCAGCTTTTCCAGAGGCAGCTTCATGGCGTCGGAAACGTGCACCAGGAAGATCTCTCCCGGCGCCATGCGATCAAAATCCTCAAGCTTCGACCCGCCCAGGAAGAAATGGAAGGTGTCGATGATCAGCCCGCCGTTGGGGCAATCGGCGGCCGCAACAAGGTCTCGCGCGCTGCGCAGATCGTGGACTTCCGCCGCTATGCCGGGAAACTCCACGGCGATACGAACTCCATGCTCTGAAGCCGCCTGGCACACCTGGCGAAAGCGCTCCGGAGCGCCCTTGAGCCAACCCGGGCCCAGCGCCGGAACCGTCACCACGATGTCACAGCCGAGCGCCTTCGAGATCTCGCAAATGCGGCGGGTTTGGGTGAGAACCTCTTTGAGTTTGGCCTCATCGGCATCCTGCCAGCCCCCGAGAAAGCAGAACTCCGCCACATGCAAACCTGCCGCGTCGAGCTTTGCCTTGATGTCGGCCAGCGAATGGCCCTGGGCCATACTGGCTTCAACATCCTTCAGCCAGAGGCCAATCTGGCGAAAACCCGCATGGCGTGCCAGGTCAATCTGTTGCTCCAATGGAGTGGTCTTGATGGTGGCGGCGTTCAGGCAGAAGCGTTCGTGCATATTCTCTCGTGGCGAAGGGTTTAAGTGGACGACCAAATTTCAATCGGGTTGGAAGTGCGAAACCGTTGGGATTTACATCACTGCGCCTTATCCGTATCGATTGGCTCATCGGGGTCCTGGACAGGCTTCAGATCGTTGCCAGCACCCTTCAGGAGTGCGTCCGAAGGCCTGCGGCGTTCCGTGCTGGCATTTCTCAGCTTCTGGAACTCCTCCATCTCGGCTTTCGCCTCCTCAGCATTCCCCAAATGCCGATAGGTGATAGAAAGCAGGTAGTGCGGTTGCGACTCGTTTGGCTCTATACTCTCAGCCTTTTCCAGTGCTTTGGCTGCGCTCTGATAGTCATTGGTTTGCATATAGAGCTTGCCCAGATCACGATAGGCAAGTCCAAGGCGTGGCCTGATCTGAACCGCTCTCTGCAAATAGGGCAGGGCCTTGTCATACTGGTGATTATGCAAATAAATATTCCCCAGTTTCCAAATCGACATGCAATCCTCTGGATCAATTTGGAGTTCCGCTTCAAATTCAGGAATCGCATCATCGTACCGGCCCGAGAGCCAATAAACATCGCCCAAGTCATAATGCAGGCCCGGGGCCTGAGGGTTGACTTTTAGCGCATCCTTGTAGGCTATAACGGCATTGGAAAACTCCTCCCGCTCCTGGTAGGATCTTCCCAGGATCTCCTCGTAGCGATAGGAATTTGGAGCTACGTCTGCCATCTTGGCATACGCCTTCATCATCAAGTCGTAATACAAGGTTCCCAATGCGTAAAGAACCTCTTCATCGTTGGGAAGAACCTTCGCCGCCCGCTGCAATACTTGCAGCCCTTCCTCAACGTTTCCCATCTCATTATAGCTGCCGCTCAGATTGAGGTACGCTTCGCGAATCTTGGGATTTATCGAGAGAGCTTTTTGCAGAGGCTTGATTGAATCGGCGAAACGGGCAGTCCGAACGTAGGCCATTCCCAGGTAGAGGTTCGCCCCCTCCAGTGCGGGCTTCCGTTTCAGGGCCTGCTGAAAGGCCGCGATGGCCTTATCGTAATCCTTTTGGAGATAATAGGCGATTCCGAGGTTCCCATAAAGCTCGGCCACTTCCGGCATCAGCTTTATTGCGGCCTGGTAACTTGCCACCGCCTGGGCGTAATCGCCTTGTACCTGGGCTTGCTTGCCCGCCTGAATGTCCTTTTCGGCCTCGACTTCGCGGTTCGTTTGCGCCGCTGAAGATAAAGGCAGGATGGACGCGATTAGACAACCCAGAAAGAACACTTTCGCACGCATCTTCAGTTCACCGTCCCGGCAAAAGTTCGCATTTCCATCACCTTAATATAGCACAAGGGACTTTCCGCGGCACGAGCAGGCTGGCTGTAGCGGATGCCGGAGACCGACATATTCCCTCAACGGGCGGCGGCTCGGGACCGCCGCTAAAAGATTCCAAGCCAATGCCTCCATAGGGAGGCCAAAAGCACCGATAGCAACCTCGGGGCCGTCTCAAAGTCGGCGCTACAATGGGCGTCAGAGAGGTTAAACACCGATGGCGGGCCGGCTGGGATGTTGTCTCCAGCCGGCCCGCCATCGGTTAAATCACACTACACTTCGGTTAGGGGTTGAGTTACCACTTCAAGCGCATACCCAATTGGAACTGGCGCGGAGGATTGGGCTGGTCGGAGAGAGTGCTAAATCCCGATGCCCCGGGACCATTAAGCGAAGGCTCCGCGTCGTACCCACCTTGACCTTGGTATTGAACAAACTGCACGCGATTGAAAGCATTGATCACGTCAACGTGGAAATTCAGCACCCATGATTCGTGGATTCTCCAATCCTTAAGGAGGGAGAAGTCCTCGTCAAAGTAGCCGAAAGCCCTTACTGTTCCCTCGGTCGATGTCTGGGTTCCGAAGCAGAACGTGCAGGGGTATTTGAAGGCGGCCTCGTTGAACTCGAAATCGACCGCAGGATCGAAGTGGCCGGTCGCCTTCGCCACGGTTTTTTGAGGAACCCCCGGGATAGTATCGGGAGTGTTGTACCCCCCCGACCCTACCTCTTCCAGGCTTTCATCCGTTCGGGGATCTTCAACACTTTCCGGCTGGCCGGACTGGTATTGCTGAATGCCCGAAATCTTCCAACCACCGATAATCTGGTTGGCCACGCCCGGGTGATTCAGGAAATGCCGTCCTAAACCCACCGGCAGGTCATAGACGTACGAAAACGAGGCGAGTTGGGGCATGTCGTTAAAGCCGTACGACTTTGAGTCATGGTTATTCCACGAATCAACGGCACCGAACTGGGAAGAAAATACGCTGAACATGGATCCGCCATCAGTCAGGTTCTTCGACCAGGCGTAAGAGAGGAGCATGGTCAGGCCGTTGGAAAAGCGCTTCTCGGCCTTGATCTGTAAGGCATTATAGGTGGACACGCCAATACCTTCATACCCGCGAGTAAGGCCATTGTATTGGGGATAGATGCTGAGCGCCTTGCCAAGTTGAAGATTGGTGCTGGCATTCGCGTAAAGCGCCTGGAATCCCGGGAAGGGCGAGTGATTCCCCGTGGCCGGATCGACGGGCTGGTTCAGACCCGCGAGGACCGTTTGTGCCGGGCCAAAGGTGAGGGGCTCAAAGAGGAGAGGGATTGAAGTGCTTACCGAACAGGGTGCTGGGCTGCCCGCCGGACTGTAGCATTGGCTGCCTAGCGCCAGGTATTGGGGAGGCATTTCGGTAGTCGGCGACATAAAGCTCGGGATATGGACGCCAGTGTTTCCAATGTATGCAGCCGTCAGTGTGATCTGGCCGGGCAACTGGCGTTGCACGCTGATTTGGAAGTTTTCTGCGTAAGGTGGAGTCCCATCGGTCTTGTCCAACGAATATGCGCTCCCGCCGTTCTCCGCGGTGGGCGTGAGCGAGGTTACAAACCCCGACCCCGTCGTTGGGAAAGCATTCAGACAGCCAGGGGCAAAGGCGGGGCAATTCCCGTCCCATTGCTCCGCGGGTGTATATTGCGAGGTGGAGCCGATAGCAGGAGTCAGGTTGTATCCCTGAACGTAATTTCCCCCGGAGACACGATCGGCATTGCCTTGGGCAAAGTAGATACCGAAGGCGGCGCGGATTACCGTCTTATCATTCAAACTGTATGCAAAACCGAGGCGCGGGGCAAAATCGTGGTGATGCGTGTAAACACCGGAACGGAGCGGGTAGTTGTTGGCAAAATCCAAAACTCCTATTTCGCCAGGGGCACCGGGGTTCGGGTCCCCGAGGCCAATCCACGACTTCTGATTGTACCGGTGATAGTCCGGGATGAACATATCCCAGCGCAGGCCCACGTTTACGGTAAGTTTGCGGGTCAACTTCCAATCATCCTGGACGAAAGCACCCAGGTAGCCGTTGCGTGAGTAAGCAGGCGCGGTGTAAACCTCGTCATTCACCGTGGAAGCATATCCCAGCAGGAAGGAAGCAAAGCCCGAACCGCTGTTGGTAACGCTGGGGATGCCCGTCTCGGTGTTGGTAAATTGGAAATAGCCGGCGTTGCGGCCCGGACTGATTGAGTTGTCGGCGCCCTGCTGGTAATCCAACCCGAATTTCAAGGTGTGTTTCCCTCTGATCCAGGTCAGCGTATCCTTGACTTCCTCGGAGTGGTTGTCGTCAACACCTTCCCCGCCGCCGCCGTTGTAGGAATCTGCAAATTCGCCCGGCATGTCGATCACGATTTGGGGGAACTCGGTCTTAAGGTTGGGATCGAATCCCTTCAGCCCGAGGTAATCAACCCAGTCGGATCGTCCGCCGTAGCTGCTCACGGGTGGGGTACCGTTGTTCCAGGAGTTAAAGGAGGCTACCGCGACGTTGTTGACATTGGGCTTGAGCATCAGGTTCCAGTTCACCCGGGCATTGCGCGTCTGAATTGTGGACGGCTGATCACCGCCGCCCAGGGGAGCAGGGATTTCTCCAATGTTGGGGGTCGAGTTCTTGCCGGTATCGTAAAGAACGCTGAGCCGGTTGCGTTCGTTGATGTTGTAGTCCCCTTTGAAGCCATACATGTTGACGGACAGGGGATTCTCCACGGTGTTGATATAGTTGTAAAAGATGGCTTGGGGGGTGCCTTGGTGTGCGTTGGCCGCGGGGAAGGACGGGAGGATTTTCTGCGAGATGGCGGAGAGTGCAGTTTGGTCGATGATCTTGTTGCCGCAAATGATCGGGCCGCAGGTGGTGCTTGTCGATGGATCGTAAAGAACCTGATCGTAGACCGTCGGAAATTGATCAAGCTGGGTGAAGTCGCCCTCCTTCATCTGCGCGGTGGGAACGAGGGCGAGTGCGCTGGAGGGGCTGGAAACCAGTCTGTACCCATCATAATAGCCGAAAATGAACGCCTTGTTTTTCTTGATGGGACCGCCGGCAGTGACTCCGAAGTCATTCTGCTTCTCAGGGCTGACGGTGGGACTGAAGAAATTCCGCGCGTCAAGGACGTTGTTGCGAAGATATTCATAAGCCGTGCCGTGAATCTGGTTGCCTCCCGACTTCACTTCAAAGCTGGCCGTTCCGCCGCCGCTTCTTCCGTATTCAGCCGAACCATTGGTGGCTTCCAGCTTGAACTCGGAAATGGCGTCGGGCGGCATCTGGAAGGAACGCAAATCGCCCTCATAGGTTGATGGTGCATCCGAGGGAACATCGGCGCCATCCAGCATCATGGTGGTGCTGCCCACCATGGCGCCGCTTGTCTGCGTACCATAGACGCGACCGGTGCCGATGGCGCCAGTGTTATTGCCGCGTCCGGTTACGCCAGGCGCCAACTGCATGAAGTATGCCGGGCTCCGTTGGTCATTTTCGGCGACCAGTGGGAGGTCGTCCACTTCGCGGCTGGTGACTGTGGTTCCCGTATCGGAGGTATCGCGCTCAAGCAAGGGCGCTTCGGCGGTGACCGTGACGGTCTCCGTCTTGGAGCCAAGCGTCAAGGCCACGTCCAAGGGAGTCGTACCACCAACCTGGACTACAATGTTGGTCTGAGAGAACTTTTTGAAGCCGTCCTTCTCCGCCACCAGCCGGTAGACGCCTGCCTGTAGCTGTTGAACTGAGTACGCACCGGCGGCATTGCTGACCACGTGGTTGCTGACTCCGTTTGCGGCATTGGTGACGGTGATTGCAACACCGGGAATCACCGCGCCACTCTGGTCGGTTACAATACCGGTAATCGTCCCGCGGTCGATCTGTGCAAAACCTGCACTTGCCGTCAGCAGGAAACCGACTACCAACAACGATAATCGCCTGGGATTACACATATCTCCCTCCATTCATTTTTTCTTACCTGGGAGTGACCGTAGGGGCCGACACGACAATAGGAATAGTGAAGCAGTGGTACAGGTTAGGAGACATGGAGCAGAGCGTTAAGACCGGATGAGCTCTCCTAACAAATTCTGACCTAAATTTTCAATGCCCTGAGGGGGAAGATTAATTTCCGCACTAGTCCATTTCTGGACTGCCTAGTAATATAATTGCACAGGGAATCTAAAGACAAAGACAGTGCTTGTCAAGTATTTTTTTGTTAATTGTTCATAAATTTCTTGATATTAATCATTATTTTTTTTAAATCCATGGCAAAACCATTCTCGTCATAGACATAGAGCAAATGAACTTCACCCTTCATACGGAGTCACTCACTCAGGATCCAGAACTCGCCACATTATGGGATTGTGCTTTCCTTAGGTGCCGATGGTTTCCCGGCCTCCTCGGGGATCTTCACATCCACCGCTTGGGAGTAATTCTTCACCAGGCCATGTTCGCTTTAGCGCTCGACAGTCTGGTTCAACTTCAGGTGAATCTCAGCAAGCACATGAAGGCTGTGGGAATCGGCGGGGTCTAAACCGAGGGCGAGGAGTAAATCGGCTCTGGCTTTCGGAAGGTCCCCAACTTGATGTAGCACCGCCCGAAAAAAAGTGAGTCTCCACGTTCATGTGTATGCAATAGCCTACTGAAAATAGGAAGCTGCTCTTCCGAACGCCGCGTCCATGTGCAATCCAGCCAGTTCGAAAAACACGTCGGCCTTATGTGCGTTTATTGCAGCGGCGTCATTGAAATGGTCGATGGCCTCCGGACTGCATTCTTCCCCCTCCAAAATCAGAGCGAGATAGTAATTAGCAGCCGGGTGTGCCGTGGGAGTTTTCAACTCCTTTTGAATCTTTATTGTTTTGTTGTGCGTAGTAGGATAGTCCGAGGTAAGAATTGACCTGTGGATACTCCGGTTGATACGTCACCACACGCTTGAAGTGTTCAATAGAGTCGTCCAGCTTCACGTCCGTCTGTTCCAGAATGCCCAGGTGCTTCAGCGCTTCGAGATTGTCAGGGTCGGAGGCGAGGAACTTGCGATAGAGGTCTTCTGCCGCCCGGTAGTTTTGCTGGTCTTCAGAGGTTTGGGCTTGCTTCAGCAGGTTGGAGTCCTGCCCTGCTCTTCCTGCCACCGGAGCCAACGCCAGCCATGCCAGGAACACAAGGAATATCGCCGGCCGCAGACCTGTCAATGGCTGCATTCGATGGTGTAAGTACATTTCCATCTCCACTTATTGAGCCTTTGGTAAAGATGGGCTCGATAAGATACGGTTAGAGGATACCATCCACCTTCTCCAATTGCACATGGATGCGGACCGTTTTCTCCCCGCCGTGACGTTCTAAAACACCGATGGCGGGCTGACTGGAATGATGCCTCCAGCCGGCCCGCCATCGATTCGTTCACACTACACTTCGGTTAGGGGTTGAGTTACCACTTCAACTTCATACCCAGTTGGATGGTTCGCGGAGGATTACCCTGGCTTCCCAGGAACCCGAATGTGGTTCCGCTTACGGAAGGCTCATTGGCGTATCCGCCGCTGCCCTGACCACCCACAAACTGGACGCGATTCAAAGCATTGATCGCATCGATGTGGAAATTCAGGACCCAGGATTCATGGAGAGTCCAATCCTTGAGAAGGGAGAAATCCTCATCAAAGTAGCCGAAAGCACGCACCGTTCCCTCGGTCGGTGTCATCGTTCCGAAGCAGAACTGGCAAGCGTACTTGAAGGCTGCGCTATTGAACTCGCCCTCGACCGCAGGATCAAAGTGACCAGAGGCTTTTGACGCGGATTTCTCGGGAATTCCCGGAATCGTATCGGGAGTGTTGAAGCCGTTCATCATTTCCAAGCCCCTGGAAGTTACTCCGTCCTGAATGCTCTCAGGCTGGCCGGACTGGTACTGCTGAATGCCGGAGACCCGCCAACCGCCGATAATCTGGTTGGCCACCCCCGCATGGTTCATGAAATGCCGTCCCAAGCCGACCGGCAGGTCATAAACGTAGGAGAACGAAGCAATTTGGGGCATGTCGTTGAAGCCATACCCTCTTTGGCTATGCGAATTCCAAACGTCATTGGCGCCAAATTCCGAAGAGAACACACCAAAGATGGAACCGCCATTGGTGAGGTTCTTCGACCAGGCATAGGAGAGGAGCATGGTCAGGCCGTTGGAGAATCGCTTCTCCGCTTTGACCTGTAATGCATTATAGGTCGAGGTGGCAACACCTTCATACCCGCGGTCGAGGCTGGAGAATTGCGGGCGGATGCTGAGCGCCTTGCCGAGGGTGCTGAGGGAGGGGTTGCCCGCGTAGAGCGCCTCGAATCCCGGGAACGGAGAGTGATGCCCCGTAGCCGGATCGACAGGCTGGCCCGCGAGTATTTGCTGGGAGAGAGGATCACTGATGGGCGCAAAAAGCAGCGGGTTTACGCCATCGCTTGCGAGTTGGTTGCCATAAGACAAGTACTGTGGAGGCATCTGCGTGGTCGGCATCAGGAGGCTGGCAAGATGCACGCCAGTGTTTCCAACGAAGGCAACAGTAAGTGTAACCTGGCCTGGCAACTGACGCTGGACCCCGATCTGGTAGTTTTCCGCGTAAGGCGAAACCGCATCTGAGGGGTCCGTCATATACGCACCCTGGCCATTTGAAGCCGTGGGGGTGAGGGAAGGAACAAACCCCGTCCCCGTCGTCGGGAAAACACCTAGGCAGCCAACATTGGACGGGCAATTCCCGTCCCATTGGAAGACGGGAGTTTGCGTGTTGCCGGAGCCGATGGAGGGATTCACGTTGTATCCCTGAACGTAGGTTCCACGATCCAGGCGATTGTCATTACCCTGGGCAAAGTAAACACCGAAGGCAGCGCGGATTACAGTCTTATCATTCAAACTGTAAGCCAGACCGATTTTCGGGGCAAAGTTATGATGATGGGTGTAGGCGCCGGAACGGAGCGGAGCGCTGAAGCCATACGCCATAGCTCCAAGTTCCCCAGGTGCGCCTGGGTTGGGCAGAGTAGGGTCAGCCCAAGACTTGGTGCCGTACTTATGATAATCCGGCACATACAGATCCCAGCGGACGCCAAGATTCAGGGTGAGCTTACGGGTTAGTTTAAAGTCATCCTGAATAAAAGCACCCGCGTAGGCGTTGCGGGCATAATTGGGGGCCGTGTAAACGGTGTCCTGCACCCGGTCCGCATATCCCAGCAGGTAAGAGGCGAAGGGAACACCGGTGGTGCTCAGTTGGTTGGCAAGCCCCGTGGTGGAGCCCGAGAATTCAAACCATCCAGCCGTTCGGCCCGAATTGATGTCGTTGCCGGCGCCCTTCAGGTATTCTCCTCCCAGTTTGACGGTGTGCTTCCCTTTGATCCAAGTCAGGGTGTCGTTAAACTCCGTGCTGTGGCCATCGTCAACACCTTCGTTGCCGCCGCCATTGAACGATTCGCCGTTATAGCCAATCACGATTTGGGGAAACTGCGTCTTGAGGCCGGGGTCGAATCCTTTAAGTCCAAGGTAATCTACCCAGTCCGACTTCCCGCCGTAACTGCTCTGGAGCGAAGTGCCACCGCCCCAGAAGTTGTACGCAGCCGTAACATGATTGGACAAATCGGGACGGACAATCGTGTTGAGGTTGATGCGGCCATTCCGCGTCTTGTTGTAGGTCGGCCAGCTGCCTCCGCCCAGAGGAGCGGGGATCGCTCCAATGGCAGGGTTGAGATTGATGCCGTAATCATACAGAACGCTGATGCGGTTGCGTTCATTAAAATCATAGTCGCCCTTGAACCCGTACATTTTGATGGACGTGGGATTTTCCACAGAACTGGTGAAGTTGTTGACGGGCGCCAAGGGGCTATTCAGATTTTCGTTGGGTTTCGGGAAATAGGGATTGATTTTCTGCGAGATCGGTGAAAACGATGTCTGGCTCAAAATTTTGTTGCCGCAAATCACCGGCCCGCAGGTTGAAGGGGTTCCTCCGGGGAGCAACGTCGTGGGATCGTAAAGAGTCAGGCCGAAGGCGGGATTCAGGAATTGCGTGAAGTCGCCATTCAACATTTGCGCCGTGGGTACGGTCGCAGTACCGGAGGATGATACGCCGGAAACCAGCTTGAATCCATCAAACCAGCCATAAATGAAGGCCTTATTCTTCTTGATCGGCCCGCCGGCAGTGACGCCATACTCGTTCTGCTTGTTCGCGCTGACGTTGGGATTGAAGAAATTCCGGGCATCCATATCGTCATTGCGGACATATTCATAGGCCGTGCCATGAACGCCATTGGTTCCTGACTTGACCACAAAGCTGGCCGTACCGCCGCCGCTTCTGCCGTATTCGGCCGAAGCATTGGTGGCTTCCAGCTTGAACTCGCTGATCGCGTCGGGCGGGATCTGGAGGCCGCGCAAGTCGCCCTCAAATTCCCATTGGCTGGGAACGTCAGCGCCGTCAAGCATCATCGTGGTGCTGCTCACCATGCTGCCGCTCACCTGCGTGTCCATGGTGCGATTGTTACCGGGGCCGCCATCATTCGAGCCGCGCCCTGAAGTGCCGGGCGACAACTGAATGAAAAATGCAGGGCTCCGTTGATCTCCACCAATGGCAACCAGGGGGAGATCCTCAATTTCGCGACTGGTAACCGTGGTTCCTGTGTCGGAGGTTTCGCGCTCCAGCAGCGGGGCTTCCGCGGTAACTGTCACACTCTCCGTCTTGGAACCAAGGTCTAACGCAACGTCCACGCGGGTCGTATCGCCGACCGACACGGGAACGGTTGTCCTTGTATATTTCTTGAAGCCTTCTTTTTCCGCAGTCAACCGATATACGGCTGAAGGCAGCAGCGGGACCGAATATACGCCGCTATCATTCGTGACCACGCTGGTCGCGATGCCTGTCGAAATATTGGTGACAGTAACCGACACATTAGGCACAACGGCGCCACTTTGATCCGTTACGATGCCGGTAATCGTCCCGCGGTCGACTTGTGCAAAAACCGCACTTGCCGCCAGCAGGAAACCGATTATCAGCAGCGATAATCGCCTGAGATTACACATATCTCCATCCTCCATTCATTCATTTTATTACTTGGGTGTGACCGTGGGCGCCGACGCAAAAGGGAAAAGTGACACAGTGAAGCAGTATTACAGGTTAGGAGACATGCAGCAGAGCGAAAAGACCAGATGAATACTCCCAACTAATTCTGACCAACATCATGGGCAAATGAGAAGCCAATCAACTTGCCGAAACTTCAGGTAGTCCATATCTGGACTGCCCAGTAGTACATTTGCATAGGCAACTTAACACCAAAGATTGTCAGCGTCAAGTTCTTTTGTCAATTCTAGGAGGGGTTTTAGCTGGGCTCCTTTGGGATTTTGTCCCAAATCAAAGACTCAAGTCATTGAAAATAAATATAATACACTAAATATCGAAGAGGATATTCGAATACCGCCTTCAGTGGTTCGGAGGCGTAGTGAACTGCAAACTAGAACTCGTCTCGTGGTTGCGTTAAAAGCCAGCGAGGAGTATCTTTTGAATTGGCGGACAAACGAGACTGAAAATTTCGGATTAAGAACCGAGGGGCTGTGCGATTGAGACTTTGGGGAATGCTCTTCATCATCCTGACTTTGGCGGGTTGTGGCGGAGGAACAGGAGGAACGGGTGGCGGCAATCCCCCTCCCAACCAGGAATTGATTGACCCGACTGGAAATTGGACGATGGTGGCCACCGATTCGGGTGGAAACCAATTTGGAGTTTCTGGCGTTATGTTCCTGAGCAATGCCAGCGGCTCAGATAGGGTGATTGCGATTAATCTGAAGCCTGTGGGGCTGCCATTTGGATCGGCCAATGGGTCCGCCCCCCTCCAGTACAGTTGTGGATCTGCATATTACACCATCCCCGGGTCTCTCCAACTTTCAAACGGCCTGGTGCAAAATAATAACAATTTAACAGGGGAAATCTCCTTCCCTGCGGGACTCGGGGGATTTACATTGAGTGCCACGCTGGCTGCGGATGGGCAATCGCTGACGGGAACGTATGTCAATATGCCAGGCTGTGTGGGGATTGAATCGTCGGGGACCATTGCCGGCACGCAAATTCCGTCCTTGACGGGATCCTGGCCGGGACAGATGGTGCCCTGTAACCCCAGCGGCCAGGGAGCATGTACTCCCCTCCAGGGTAAAACTGTGGAACAGATGAATTTCACCCTTTCGCAAGACAACGCCACCGGTACAGTAAGCGGCAGTTATGTGGGAGGCAGCCTCTTTCCGGACTTGCAGGCCGGGGCGATCGACTCCGGCAAGTTAGGCGACCCCCCGAATAATTACTTGAGTGGGTATTCGATGCAATTCCATTTGACGGACAATGCCACTGGGTTGACGGGTGTAGTCGCAGGTCACCTGTTGCAAATTTCCGTCCATTCCTTCACCGGAGTAATCACTCTGAGCTGCCTCAGCCCCACCCAGTGCCCAGCCTATTCGAATTACTTGCTCACAATCCAGGACTGACCACCCTAGGGGTTAGTGCTTTCCGGAGACGCCGATCCCTTCCCTGCCTCTTCAGGAATCTTGGCGTCCTGAGCTTGGGAGAGTTTCTTCACCAGATCAAGTTCACTTTGGCGCTCTGCGGGCTGGTTCAACTTCTGGTAAATTTCCGCCAGCATGTAGTGGCTGCGGGGATCGGCGGGGTCTAAGCTGGCGGCGAAGAGTAATTCGGCCTTGGCTTTTGGGAGATCTCCCAACTTGATGTAGCACCGGCCGAGAAGAAGGCGAGTCTCCACATTCTTGGGCTGGCTGGCAATTGCCTGTTGCAAATAAGGAGCCGCCTTGCTGAACTCCGTGCGGTGCATCGCAATGTCTCCCAGATAGGCGTTGGCAATGCTATTGTCAGGCGCTTGCTGCACCGCCAGGAGGAATTCCTTCTCCGCGTCCTCAGTCTGGTGCAGCAAATAATACGTAACTCCCATGGAGGCATGTATTCCAGATGCATCCGGCTGCTTCTTGAGCGCCTTCTGATATTCAGCGATAGCCTCGGCATATTTTGCTTCCTGGAAGTACAGCGCCGCATTGAAGGCGTGAATTTGATAGCCGTCCGGATCAATCTTGCGGAGATTCGCATAGGCGCTGAATGCCGCATCCATATGCAATCGTGCCAACTCGTAAAACACGTCCGCCTTCTTTGGGTTTATTGCAGCGGCGTCATTGAGCCGGTCGATGGCCTCCGCACTGCGTTCCTCTCCCTCCAAAATCAGAGCGAGATAGTAATTAGTGGCCGGGTGCGCCGTGGGCGTTTTCAACTCCTGCTGAAAACTGGCAATCGCATCTTTATTGTCATGTTGCGCGTAATAGGATAGTCCGAGGTAAAAATTGACCTGCGGATACTCCGGCTGATCCGCCAGCACCCGCTTAAAGTGCTCTATCGATTCGTTTAATTTCACATCCGTCTGTTCAAGAATGCCCAGGTGCTTCAGCGCTTCGAGATTGTCAGGGTCGGAGGCGAGCACCTTGCGATAGAGGTCTTCTGCCGCCGGGTAGTTCTGCTGGGCCTCATAGGTTTGTGCTTGCCTTACCAAGTCCGAGTTCTGCTGCGCCCCGCCGACGGCGGGCAGCATCACAATCCACGTCAGCGAAGCGACGATGGCCAAAAGCCGGAAGCCCTGGCTTGCCCAAATTCGTGAATATAAGAGCATTTCAATCTCCTTCACCAGTCCTTGATAATACCGATCCCATTGTCAGATTCCATTGAAACGCCAACCGGTTGCCCTTGATCATCCACCGCATTCGAAGGGAAAAACCCATCCCATGACAATGACAATCCGGCCTTCCGGGGGGCGAATTCGGGCAAAAATCAAACACCCCATCTTACTCCGATTCTATGCGTTCAAACCCCGAATCGAAATATCGCGCAAGCCACTTGCCGGCATCGGGCGCGCAAGGCCTTCCGGGGGCGGCATACATTACGGGCATGCCAACTTCCAGCAATGGCGGGGGAATCAAATCTTCCGATATACTATCTATCTGGTTCGTCATCCCCAAGATTGCGCACCCCGTGGTAGGAGCCAGGCAAACCGGAACTCAGCAAGAAAGGTGGAAACGCTATGGCCAAATCAAGTCGCATTAGCCGGCAAACTACTCAAGGCGGAACCGCCAAGGGGGCACCAAAGCATTCGGAACAGTCCCGCGTTGCCTTCCTGTTTGACCTTGACGGCACGCTGGTGGATAGCGTCTACCAGCATGTTCTGGCCTGGAGCGCAGCACTGGAGAAAGCGGGCATCCAGCTCTCCGTCTGGCGCATTCACCGCCGGATCGGTATGAGCGGGGGGCTGTTCGTCAATGCCCTGCTTCGTGAGACCGGCCTCAACCTTACACGGAAGGAAACCGCCCAGCTTCAGCAATTGCACGCAGAAGCTTACCGCAAGCTGGGTCCCCCGGTTCGCCCTCTGCCCGGCGCGCGGGAGCTCCTGACCTTTCTAACCCGATCGCGCGTCCCCTGGGCCATCGCCACCAGCGGACGGTTGGCGACTGCCGCCCCCGCTCTCAAGACCCTGGGCATCCCCGCGGGAGTTCCGGTGGTTACACGAGATCAGGTTGAATACGCGAAGCCGGACCCCGACCTGTTCCTAACCGCAGCTGCTCGCCTCAACGCCCCCATCGAAACTTCCGTTGTCGTGGGCGATAGCGTTTGGGATATGCTCGCTGCCCGCCGCGCCCACGCCCTAAGCATAGGGCTGTTGTCCGGAGGGTACGGCCAGGATGAGTTGGAGCGAGCGGGTGCCTATCGCGTTTACAGCGACCCCGCCGACCTGCTTCATCATATCGACGAGGTGGGAGTGCGAAACGCGGACCTGAGTTCTGACTGAATCCGTGCACCCCTCCAGTTCGCCCATCGGTTTGTGCTGGCGTGAGCAGGTCGTCCCAGGTGGATCCGTCCATGCCATTGCCCAGCCCCAATATTTCATCAGCTATAAAAACATCCAATAGCCCATCTGCCAGCACTACAGGGTATAATCATATGGACGTACAGGTGGGAATGCAGACCCTCCCGAGAGGTGCCTGCGATTGCCCCTCTCGCTTCAGGGCAAAAGACAACAAACTTTCACCGTTGGTAACAGTGCCCACATCGGCAAGAAAACTTGTAGCAGGCACGCCCGCATCTTAGCCGGGATCCATGGATCTTCCGCACTGTAAAGGGGCGGACGTCCAATCCGCAGCAGATGCAGTGCGTTCAACCGATAGTTGAGGAGGCTTACCTTTGCGTTACAGCTTTGCCATGGGAGTCCTGTTGTTCGCGGCTTTTCTGGAAGCAGGCGGCGATGCCTTGATGCGCATGGGATTGCGCAGCCCCACGCACGTACGCGCCGCCTTCTTTTTCATTGCCGGTGGCCTGGTGCTCACGTTTTATGGCTATGCAGTGAATGCCCCGCCCTGGGACTTCGGACGCCTCCTCGGTGTCTACGTAGCCTTGTTCTTCGTTGTGGCACAATTGACCTCCTGGCTCGCCTTCCATCAAAAGCCCACCCCCATGATCTTGTTGGGCGGGAGCCTGATCGTCGTCGGGGGATGCGTCGTATCTCTCGCCAAATAACCCGGAGATGGATTCCCCTTCCTCTGAATTGGGAATGGCACACGGGCCGACGGACGACTCCGGTGGTACATTGCGGGCTGTGCCTTTTGGATCTTGAATCTTGAATTTCACGTTGCCATGGCTGCCATCTCCGCCCCAAACCGCCTCATTATTCCATCAAACCATCAAATGCCGATCATCCCGAAGTGAATGAGGGCCAGAGAAGCGGTGGCCACAATCGCCCAAAGCAGGATGCCCTGCAAGAGGGGCCGCACGCCAACTTGTTTCAAAGTTGACTTGGAGATTCCCGTGCCGATCAGGAAGAGCGTAACGGTCAACCCGGATTTTCCCAGCATACTGAGCCGGGGGTATAGGGTGCGGAAGAAGGGCAGGTACGTACTGGCCACGGCGGCAAGGCAGAAGAGAAGGATAAACCAGGGCCAGTGGATGCTCTTGCTGCTCTTTTTCCAGACGGCTATTGCCAAAGTCAACGGAACAATCCACAACGCTCGCGCGAGCTTAATGGTCGTCCCGATCGTCAATGCCTGGGAGCCGTATTTGGCAGTCGCCCCCACCACGGAACTGGTGTCGTGGATGGCCAGCGCAGACCACAATCCGAATTGGGATTGGCTGAGGTGAAGGGCGTATCCGATAACGGGAAAGAGAAACAGAGCCACGGAATTCAGCGTAAACACCGTCCCCAGGGAGACCGCCATCTCCTCCTCGCCAGCGTCCAATACCGGACCTACAGCGGCGATTGCGCTACCGCCACAGATGGCGGTGCCCGCGCTGATCAGCAGCGCCGCCGTCCGGTGAACCTTAAGCAAGCGCCCAATTCCCAAACCGAGAAGCATGGCAAAGCTGATGCTAACGGCTGTGTAGAGGAATCCGCTGCGGCCCGCCCGCACCACCTCGTGCAGGTTCATGCCAAAGCCCAGCCCCACCACCGAGGCTTGCAGGAGAAACGCGGAGAGGTTTTTGGCATCAAATTGATAGGGATGAGGAAAAGATAGACCGTAGATCAATCCGGCCAGCAGTGCCCACGGAGTTGAGATGAGGCCACTGGCGGCAACTACCAATCCAACGAAGAAGATGTTCTTGGAATTCATGCTGAACAGTTTGGCGGCTTGGTTGCCTGCCTGTCCAAGCAGTAATTCTTATTGCTCATGCGGGGAGCTTATTGGGGAGTGGGGAAGTGGGAGTTGGGTGTGGAGAGTTGGGAATGGGGTGCAGACTGGGCTGTAAGTTTAGCGGCTGATTCTACTCCGACGCGCCGAGATTTGATTTCCGCGCCCACCTTGTCCACCGCGAACTCGTAACCCACTGCCAACTGCCCTGGGCAAACAGCCCACTACCTACTCCCCCACGCCCCATGACCTACTTCGAAATCCTGTTTTTAATGGGTGGCGGGATCGCAAGAAACTGAAGAATGCAAGGGCAATCCCCTTGGGTTCCTGGCCTAGGGGATGTGCCACGCTGAGGGGCCGTTTGATCTGAATTCCGCGAATCGGCACCACGCGCAGCGAACCCACTTGCAGTTCCTTGCTGATGGCCCAGAGCGAGGCAAAGCCAATTCCCAGACCCGCTTCCACCGCGGTGGTAATTCCCTCGGTGGAGTCAAACTCCATGCCCAGATGGAGGTGTTTTACCTTGACGCCGCCCTTTTGCAGGGCCATTTCCACCACGCGTCGGGTGCCGGAGCCGCGTTCCCGCATCAGCAATCGCTCCTGCATCAGCTCTTCAGGATCAATAAAACCCCGCTCGCTCCATTCATGTGCGGGAGGCACCATTAAGACGATTTCATCTTCCAGAAAGACCTCGGTCCGAATGTCCCGGCGCAGTGTGGGGCCTTCGATAAACCCCACGGCCACTCTGTGCGCAACCAACGCTTCCAGCACTTGCTCTGTGTTGCATGTCGTAACCACTGGGTGCACCTGGGTGTGCTGCTGCTGGAACGCTCCCAGAAGATGAGGCAGGATATACTGGGCAATCGTCAACGAGGCGCCAATCCTCAGCTCGCCGCGCTCCCCTTCGGAATAGGGCGTCAGAGCCGCCTGCGCCTCAACTTCCAGCTTCTCAATTCTGCCGGCATATTTCAACAGTGTCACGCCGGCAGGGGTCAGCGTGATGTGGGCGCCGCTGCGGTCAAAGAGCTGCGCGCCCACTTCCTGCTCCAAGGCTTTGATCTGCAAGGTGACAGCGGGCTGAGTGAGGCAAAGTTCCTCCGCCGCCCTACGGAAGTTCAGGTGTTTGGCCACAGACCGAAAAACCTTAAGGCGGAAGTTTCCCATGTCGCACATCTTACCTATATCGGATGGCGTTGCCTACTGCGTTTTGGGGATGGCCACTCGCCACGGGCTCACACCCACTGCCACAATCCCAGTGACCAATCCGCCCCTTCCACCGCCACTGCGCCCACAAAGCCCTCCCCCGGCGCGAGAGGGCGAAGCCACCATCGCCCGGCTTCAGGGCCGTCATGGGCAGTAATCGGTAGATGCGTGCATAAGTTGGAATCAATCGGGACCGTAAAGCTGGCTAGACTGATGCTCAAGCCCCCACCCCGCGCTTTGATGTATGCTTCCTTGCGCGTCCAGCAATGAAAGAACGCCTCCGGTTGCGCACTATCAGGAAGCGATCGAAGCGCCACAACCTCCCGAGGGGAGAAGAATCGTTCCGCCAGGCGGCCCTCGCTGCGGGAAGGCAGGATGTACTCCACGTCCACTCCGACTTCGCGGCCCAAAGTGAACGCGAACAGCGCCAGGCCGTGCGAATGGGAAATGTTGAAGCGCAGGTCCACTAGTCCACTGCCGGGCGAAAGAGCTGGTTTGCCATGGGCATTCTGGCAGAACCGGAAATCACTGGAAGGCGTGCCAAGGTAACGCGCCAGGATTTCCCGCAGGATCCCGCGCCCAGCCATATATCGATCCCTGTTTTGCGGAGAATGGAACCTCTTGGCCCTGGACACCTCTTCCGCAGAAAGGGTCGCACGCCAGCGCCCAATCTCCGCCGGGTCAACATCCAAGCCTGCCCGCCAAACGTGCACTTCGTTGGGAAGCAATGGGGGCACCTTGGCAACTGTCTGCCATAAGGGTTCAACACACATTTCTTTTCCATCATAGTTGTTTTTCGCCCGGAAGGGCCACACGCCCGCAATCCGACTCGCGGATATTGGGACACGGGGAAGGTCGACAGCCTAGCGCTGTGCCCTAGCTTGTCCGCAGCCCGTGGTTGACATTTTGTCTTGACCGTGAGATGTTGGCTTGAAAATTCGTCCACATTCCAGTTTGGAGGGTGCCCATGCCAATCTATCTTCAGTATTCGGGCATAGCGGGGAAATCTCTAAGCACAGGCAAGGGCCCGGTTCATGGCATGAAGCTGGGGACAAAGACTTTGGCTCCTGCAACGTTGGCATTTGAGATGCAATCAGAATCTGCACGCGACGCTGCCTCGGGCCTGCCCACGGGAAAACGGCAGCACAAACCCATTGTGATCACCAAAGAAACCGACTCCACATCGCCCGTTGTATTAGCTTCGTTAAAAAGCAACCACGTAATCCCCAAACTTAACCTCAATTTCCTGAAAACGAATGTTCGCGGAAACACTCAACCTTACTTTAAAATCGAACTCACCAACGCAACCCTTGCAGGATACGGGCGGCGGCCGAACGCGGGCGGCAAGCCAAGCCATGGCTCTTATCGCTCAAATGAGTTGGAGGAATTCCAGCTATTATTTCAAAAGATCACCTACACCAATGCTCAGGGAGGAACAAGCTCAACAGACGATTGGGACATCCCTACCTAAATCACCGCGGTGGTGAGTGGTTTACCATCCCGCGGGCAATATCCTCTGACACGTTACCATGTGGCTCTGTGGTTTCATTGTCGAGCCGAACGTTGCGAGACGCCCTCGCAGTAATTCGAAGCGAAACCGGATAGCCCCGGCAATCTCCTGCCACTAACTGCCATTCTTCCAGGAAAGATTTTAGGCCCCTTGAATCGAGCCTGCGCAAAGCTACATGGAGTGCGCCTTTGGTGTTGAGAGGGGTTCCCGTCTCAAACGTCGGCACCTCACGAGCCTCGAACCGGAAGGGTTGGAGTATTGCAGCTCTCTTGCAATTCCCTACCTGCGGCAGAGAATTCAATGCAAAAACTCGCGGAAGTTCAACCCCGACCTTACCGCGGCAGAAAATGTCCGAGGCACGACAATTCAGCTTCCATTTCCGTACGGTTGACAATGGAAAACTTGAAGGGCTGGGGGACGGATTTGGCTTCAACGGCGATTCGCCAAGCCTGCCAGGAGGCTGGATAAGTGGCCTTGCCAAGCACGGGGTGACATTCCACCAATCCGCCCCCCAGCGTCCCGCTCATACTAAAGTGAGCACCCACGTCTTTGGTCATAACGGCCACTGCTCCCTTGCGCATTTCTGTTGCGATAACCAGCGTGCCACCCAGTTGGCATGGGGGTACTTCTCCCTGCACAGTGAATTCCCTTCGGGTTTGGGTTGTCACCAGGATCAATTCCCGGCTGGGCTCCGTGAACGTTGTGGGGAACGGAGTGGCGCCGAAGGCGCGGCCAAGGGAGGGTCTTGCACCCACGGCGACGGCTTCCAACAAGACCACTTCAAAAGGGCGAAGTGAAAATGGAACGATCGTCGCTGGTGTCGAATTTATGTTCTGCAAGCGTGCCGGCTCCGGATACCAGCGGTAGAGGTCCCACTCGACTTCGGCCGGCAAGCCCCACGCTGGATTTAATTGCAGGTCCACCGCGACATCTTTCCAGGTACGATTGTTCAAGGCGATGAAGGCCCTCTTCCCATTGGAGCATACATATCCGTAGGGTTCATCTTTCCAAGGGTTCCCCAGAATGAAAGAGGAATTGCCAAAACAGTCAGGGCGCTCCTTGAGCAAAGCAATAAAATCTGCCATCCACTGGCGTTCCGGCGGAGAGAGCCAGGCGCCATCGCTCCAAGGCTGGGCAAGCAGGCTGCCCCGGCAAAGGTCCATCACCATTCCTTCCTGCCAGCGCTCTTTGCCGATGGAACTGTTCCAACTCCAATCGGACAGCCACACGCCAAGGGAGTCTTTTCCCAGCCGGGGCAAATCCTCGCAGTACCATTGCCCCTGATCCAAGCCAACCGTCACGCTATCGCGCGCATAAAGAGTGGGTGAAGGCCCGGGAGAGGAAGCCTCCATGGCAAGCCCGGACTCAAACAGCGTGTCTGCATGCAGCAACCACCAAGGCGATCGATATCCCCAGTAAAGCATCAGAAAAACGTCTGGGTTCTCCGCGTCAAGGTCGCGCAGCGTACCGATCACTGCGTCTCCAATAGCTTCGGTGGAATATACGCCTGGCAGATGTTCGTGTTCGAAGTTGTAGCAGAGCGGCCGGAAGTTGTCGAATTTCAGCAGGCGAACGCCATTTTCTCTTACGTGATAACGGAATGCCCGCGAATACATGCTTTTGGTAGGTTCCGTGGCCCGGCACAATGACATCCACTGTTTGCCGTAAGTGGGGTCGTTTGAAAGCGTCGGCGTGACCGCGGGATTTCCGCCCACTGACCAGTGTTCCCAGGAGCTATCAATCCAAAGGCCCAGCGAGGTGCCAAGTTTCTTCAATTCCGGATTGATATTACTGAATCCCTGCGGAAAGCGATTCGGATCAGCCTGCGTAAGGTCACCGTGGTAGTCAACCCAAAACTCCAGTGAATAGTCATCAAAGTGGCAACCCGCGGTCTGCTGGCCTTCTGCCACTTTGGCGATGTTATCCAGCAGAAAAGATTCTGACTCTCCAAAGGTGTCCTTTCCGTTTGTCTGCGCCCCGAAGGGTTCAAAAATGGCATAGGGCCGGTCATGCCCACGAACCACCCGGCGCATCCGCCCCTGGAGGTGAGTAAGAAAACTCTTTCGCGCTTGTCCGCTGGGTGCAACGCCGTAGACGGTTTCCATACACTTGAACGTTTCGCCGGAACCAAGGTTCGTCCCCGGATACTGCTTTAGGTTCACCGTTCCATCCTGCCCCGTCGCCCAACCGTAGGGATGGGCGAGACCCATAAAGCAATCATCCGCGAGGTACACAGGAAAGCCTTGCTCGCCGTCTGAAACCGAAACCCTAGTCTGGTATCTTCCTAATCGCACATTCATGATCCGCACCGATTCGGGAGCGCGATTTGAGATCTCAACGAATTTGTGGAGCACTGGTGCCTGCGCCTTCCAACTGTAGGTAACCATCGCGCTGAGCCGGCGGTCATCGGACGTCAACCCAAAGACGGCTTCGCCCTCGGGGCCGTCTTTCTTTGCAGCCAAATGAGCAGGAGCCCACTTGACCGTTTCAGGATTCGGACCCACGGTGAGGTATTGTTCGAACTGGGCAGGAGAAAACGGCCAGCTGAGGCTGCCTGGGATTGCACGCCCATGCAAGGGATCGAGTTCATCCAGGTGAGCCGGTCGGGTTACGAACGCGTTGAGTTGCACTGCGATTAGATTGACCTGGCCGAAGCGTACAATCTCCTGCCTGGCGGAATCACGGCCCAGCGTGACGGTGAAGGGTTCATGCCAACGCCCATTAACCTGGCGCATTCCTACTTCATGGCCATTCAGGAACACACGCATAAAACTGTGATCGAGCAGTCCAAATCCGCCAAGAGTGAGGGAGAGTTGCTTGCCTTTGGCAGATGCGGGAATGACCACGGAGGTCCGCGCCCAGGTAAAAGTGGTGAGGAATTCCTCGCCCAGAGTAAGGTTGATCATTCCCCGCCATTTTGAGTCGTCAAATCCAGGCTGGTGATGGCCCTGCAAATAGCCGGGCTCTTCATTGCAGTTCACGTTTGTTCCGGGGGATACAATACCCTTCCATCCGGGGATTTGGATTCTCGCTTCCGCCGCATCCAGATCAATCTCAAGTTCGGAACCGGCATTAAGGTGCGCGAAGGAGACAATCCTGCCACTAAGGATGTTCTGCCAGGACCGTGCATACAACCCATTGGAGGTATCGAGTCTGAAGTTGAATGATGGCGCCCCGAGTTCAACTGTCCCTCCTGACTGCACCACGCAGCAGCCATCTCCGGCCTCGGCATGATCCACACGATCTGCGTTCGCAGCTTCGCTGAATACCCCGGAAGCAACGGTGGTGAATAACCCTGTCTTTATGAATTCACGTCGTTTCATCTTCGAACTATCTCTCTTATAAATTACATTGAGGTCGTGGTGTGGTTACCGCAGATCAGATATTGAAGTGCGTCCACGAAGCTGCCGCCTTCGATTCAAAGCGCGCCAATTGCTCCAATCGGGGGACGACCGGAACAAGGAGGAATCGACCGAGGATCTGAAACATTGCTGCGTGGGTGCTCCTACCCGCGACTACGATGTCGCCCTTCCTCGATGCGATTGGCGACAGAACTCGCGTATCGGCTTGGGTGGGGCTCCCGCTCTGCAGAGCAACAAAAGTGGCAGCTCCGCGTTCGCACACCATGGCACCTTCGACGCAAGCCGGCGGGCAAAGTACCCTCATCCCCCCGCCTAACATCTTTGCGTCCCGCTTACTGCCATTTGAATTCCACCTACGGTTGCACTGATTCCACCAACTCGCCGCCGGCATGCTGATAGAATTCCCGTAGAAGCTATTTCAAAACCCTCCG
>PLSX01000105.1 GCA_003165315.1 Acidobacteriota bacterium | reverse complement strand
CGGCGATCACGCCGGGGTTGCGGGCGTCGTCTTCCTTGATTTTGAAGACGATCTTCATCAGGTCCGAACCGATGTCCGCAATCTTGGTAAAGATGCCGCCGGCGATGCGGAGGGCCGCCGCGCCCAGCGATTCACCAATCGCGAACCCGATGAAGCAGGGGCCGGCATACTCGCTGGGGATAAAGAGAAGGATAATCAACATCATCAGCAGCTCAACGCTGATCAGCATCATGCCGATGCTCATGCCCGCTCGGAGGGGAATCTGATAGACCGGAAATGCCTTGCCGCGCAGGCTGGCAAACGCCGTGCGGGAGTTGGCGAAGGTGTTGACGCGAATGCCAAACCACGCCACTCCGTAACTGCCGGCGATCCCGACCAGACTGAAGAAGAGAATCACCACCACGCGAATCGCTTCATACTTCAGCAGCACGCCGAAATAGAGCAGGATGATGGCAGCGATGAAGACCCAGAGAAGGAGCAGGAATTTGCCCTGCGTCACCAGATAGGTTTTGCAGGTTTCCCAGATCAATTGGGAAATCTCGCCCATGGCGCGGTGGACCGGAAGGTTCTTGAGGCCGGTATAGATGACCATTCCGAACACCAGCCCGAAGATGCAGAAGAGGATGCCGAGCAGGAGTAGCTTGTGGCCATCCACACCGAGGAACTTGACTGAGGAGAGATCGGGGAGCTTCAGGTTGGCTTCGCCCGCGGCAGCCTCATCGCCTCCCGCGGCAAATGCCGCGTGCGTCGTTAATAATAAGGTGACTGCACTAGCGGCGAGCACCTTCGCCATCGAGCCGCGATTTTCCCAAGCGCTCGAAAGCGACTTGCGAATGAAATTTTGACCAAGATCAGAAAAAATTAATGTGAGCACACTAAGACACGCAATGGCAAAAACGAACATGAGTTTTCCTCCGACCGAAACTTCCTCTTTGCGCCCCCAAGGCGGGTTGTTTGGCTTCTCCGAAATCAAATTTTCGAGAGAATGTCCTAGGACAGCTTGAGGATAAACAACAATAATAAGAGCGGTGCATAATACCACGCAGAAAAATTTGACGTCAAGCAAACCAAGCGGTAAAGGTGTTGAAAATCAGGGACTTCTAGTCCAGCAGGACTAAAAATCGCCCACCTGTTTTTCGGGAACAAGCTGATTCCATTAGAATAGAATCCGCAATAGCAGTTACCTATAGCAATTCGGAGTCCGATTTCTATGAAGATTCACGGCTTGTTACCTTTTCCGGGGCGGGTATAATCAGCCGCTGGGCGCAATTTGTGGCGGGGCTCCATGATACGACATTATGCCTGAAAGGCATGCCCTCCAACCGGAGGTCCGGACTGACGGACAAGATCGCAAGTAAGGCTCTTTAAATGAATAGTTTATGTGAGGTTTTCTGTGTCGGCAACGCGGTGGCCGATGTCTTGGCCCGCCCGGTGGATCAGCTTGCCCCCTCGGGTACGAGTCAACCGCTTGAGGATGTGCTACTAGGTCCCGGGGGCAACGGCATCAATACCGCGATCGCTCTGGCGCGATTGGGAGTTTCCGTGCAAGTCGCCGCTGCCACCGGCAACGATCAATTTGGCCAGCTTCTTCGCGACCGCATTCGCGCCGAGGGCATTGACGATGCTAACCTCGTCCAACTTTCCGGAGCCAAAACTTCAACATCAATTGTCCTGATTGAAACCAGCGGCGAGCGGAGGTTTCTTCACCTGCGAGGAGTTAACGCTTTTTTCTCAGGGGAACATCTCGATTGGGCGAAGGTTGCAGGCGCGCGGATTTTCCATTACGCCAGCGCCTTCGCTCTTCCTGCCTTTGATGGGGCGCACCTTGAGCCATCGCTTAAGCGCGCTCGCGAGTTGGGATGCCTGACCTCCGTGAACATCTGCTGGGACGTCCGCGGGCGGTGGCTCAGATTGATTCAACCAGCTTTGGCGCACACCGACTTTATTTTTCCCAACTGCGATGAAGGCCGGCAATTGACGGGTGAGTCCGAGCCCGCCGCAATTGCCGCCCGGCTGCGGGCATTGGGGGTTAAGACCGTTATCGTAAAATTGGGAGCCGCGGGTTGCTACGTGGAATTTGCTGCAGACGCGTTCACAATACCGGGCTTTGCCGTTCATCCCGTTGACACCACCGGGGCGGGCGATTGCTTTGCCGCGGGATTCCTCGCTGCCATTTGCCGGGGCCAGTCTCTCCGCGATGCCGCCCGCCATGCCAACGCCGCCGGGGCACTCGCTACGCTCGGTTTAGGCGGAGCCGATTCGGCTCCTACAATTTCCCAGCTTGAGGACTTCTTGCGGGAACATCCCGCTATGTGAATTCCACCCATTACGTGCCACAAAGACACGTGAGCAGCCCTGAAGTATATTCAAGCACCATGCCTTTTCAACTTCCCCGTGAAATCAGACCCCTGAATCAGATCCATCCCAGGACCGAACTCCCTTGCGTTTCGCATCTGGCTTCCCAATAATGGAGAGATACTGAAATGCAAGAGCGTTCGTCTGACGCTGGAAGGAGCGCGTACCGTCCCATCGACGAAGGATTTTCTGGTGGATCGAAACGGGATGGAAGCGCTCGCGAGGTTTACGCGATGACTACGTCTGCTCAATCCGCAGCTCTGGCCAAGCTCGAATACAGCCACGGGAAGCAACTGGCGCAGCAAATTTTTCACGATACCATGGCCGCCATCGATGTGCGCCACGCCATGCAGGCGAAGTTGAAGTTTGAGGGCAACGCGCTACTGGCGGGAGAAGTTGTGCATCCCCTTGCCCGGCCGCCGCGCGTAGTGGCCTTTGGCAAAGCGGCGAACCGTATGGCCGCCGTGCTGCATGAAATTTTGGGCGGCAGGATAGAAGCCGGAGTCTCCGTGGCGCCGGCGGAAACGCAGCACAAGGTCGCTCCATTCCAATACTTTGTGGGCGGACATCCTTATCCCAACGCCGCCAGCATGGAGGGCGCACGCGCCGCGCTGGAAGTCGTTTCCCATCTGACTTGCGAAGACACTGTCATTTTCCTGGTGTCGGGCGGTGGCTCCGCCATCCTGGCGCAACCGATGGATCCAAGCATCACGCTTGCGGATTTGATTGAATTCAATCGTGCCCTGGTGACTTCCCATCTGCCCATTGAACTAATCAACGTCCTGCGCAAGCATGTTTCCGCGGTCAAGGGCGGGCGGCTTGCCGAGCGCGCTTACCCGGCGCGCCAATTAACGATCTTCATCTCCGATGTGCCCGATGACCTGCCCTCCATGGTGGCCTCCGGGCCGACCATGCCGGATGAGTCCACCACTGAACAGGCCTACGAAATCGCGGAGCAGAACAAACTAGCTCAACATTTTCCCGCCAGCATACGGGGATTTTTTGAGCGCCGCGAACTGCCCGAAACTCCCAAGCCCGGCGACCCGCGCTTTGCCAATTCGTACTACTTCTCCCTGCTGTCCAATCGCGATGCGGTGCAGGCGGCCTTATCGTCGGCGCGAAGGCTGGGCTTCGTCGCGGAGATGGATCGCGGAACGTGGGATGCTGACTATCGGCAGGTGGTGCATTCAAACGTCGCCGCACTCGACGCCCTGTCGCAGGCGGAAAACGGGAAGCCGGTGTGCCTGGTGGTGGGTGGGGAAGTAACGTGCCCCGTCACCGGACCCGGCATGGGCGGGCGCAATCAGGCCTTTGCGCTGTTCGCCTCGCGCCAGATTGCCGGCTATAGCCGCGTGGTGCTGAGCGCGGGCACCGACGGCCGCGATGGAAACAGCCCCACCAGCGGAGCCGTTGCCGATGGGCAAACGGTTTCGCGCGCCCGCGGCCGGGGCCTTGACCCCGACGCCTACCTTATGGGCAGCGACGCCTATTCGTTTTTCCGAACTTTGGGCGATACTCTATATACCGGATTCACGGACAACAACGTCCGCGACGTGCGCATCTGGCTCGATTTTGGAGTTTAGACGATCGTAACGTGGGCGAGGCACCCACTCCACACTATCTCTTCGGACTTGAGACCATCACCATGGACGACCTCAACGGAAAAGTTGCTCTCGTGACGGGCGCGAGCGTCGGCATTGGCCGCGCCATTGCCGAAGGTCTGGCCAAAGTGGGTGTGGATTTGGCCGTCAATTACTTTCAGCACCAGGCTGAAGCGGAAGAGGTATGCGCATCCATCCGAACCTTGGGGCGGCGGGCGCTTGCTGTGCAGGCGGACGTTTCGAAATCCGCCGAGGTTGAGCGCCTGGTGAAGACCGTGGAAGAGAGTCTTGGCACCGTTGAAATCCTTGTGAATAATGCCGGTATCGCCCGCGTTCAGCCGCTGGCGGAGATCCGGGAAGAGGATTGGGATGAACTCATCACGGTGAATCTGAAGTCTGCCTTCCTGGTGACGCAGCGAGTGGTACCGGGGATGCGAGCGCGCCATTGGGGGCGCATCATCAATGTCTCCTCGGTGGCCGCGCATATTGGCGGAGTGGTGGGTCCGCACTACGCGGCTTCCAAAGCGGGAATGCTGGGCTTGACTCATTCCTACGCCAATCTGCTGGTGCGAGAAGGCATCACCGCCAATTCCATCGCGCCGGCGCTTGTCTATACTCAAATGGTGGCGTCGAATCCGCGCGCGCGGGCTGACCTGATCCCGGTGGGTAGATTTGGCAAGGTGGAAGAAGTGGCGGATGTGGCCGTCATGCTGGCGGGGAATGGCTACATCACGGGACAGACGATTAATGTGGATGGCGGATGGTACATGACGTAAGAGCTGTCAGCCATCAGCTCTCAGCTAAGGCAAGAGCTGACGGCAGGGGGCTGAATGCTGGTAGCCTTCTCATTTCGACTTCCTCAGCGCTTGGCCATTGCACTAGCTGAAAGCTGAGAGCTTTTTCAGGAGGACCTTATGCCGGAATCAATTGGTTTTATCGGACTTGGAATCATGGGGCAGCCCATGGCGCTGAACCTTCTCAGGTCAGGCCACAAGCTGGCTGTTTACAATCGCACGCCGGGAAAGACTGCCGCACTCGAAGCGGCGGGCGCGCGCGTGGCATCAACTCCCGCCGACGCCGTTGGCGATGCGAATTTCGTCATCATAATTGTCAGCGATTCGGCCGCCGTGGAAAATGTCGTGACCGGCCCCGACGGTATTCTCCAGTCGTTGCGCTCCGGCGCGATCGTGATCGATTCCAGCACCATCAGTCCCGTCGTCAGCCGCAAGATGGCGTGTCACGCCGCGGGCAAGGGAGCAAGTTGGCTGGACGCGGCGGTGACCGGATCCAAGCATGGCGCCGAAAAGGGCGAACTGACCTACATGATCGGCGGCGACCGCGAGACGTTCGACCGCGCCATGCCCATCCTTCAGTTGCTGGGCAAAAAGCATATCTACTGCGGTCTTCACGGGCTGGGCCTCTCTGCCAAGCTTGCCCAGAACACCATTCAGGCCACCATGGTTGAGGTCTTCTGCGAAGGCTTTGTACTAGCCACCAAAGCCGGAGTGAAGCCGGAGGTAATGCTGGAAATCATCCAGTCCAGCATGGCGCGCGCAGGCATCACCGACTTCAAAGCTCCATTTATTTTCAAGGGCGACTTTACCCCTTACTTTCCCCTCAAGCTCATGCACAAGGACCTGGAACTCGCCGCCGAAGCGGGTTACGCCCAGGGAGTTCCCATGCCCGTGCTGGCCGCGGTCAAAGAGGTCTACATGGCGGCCAAAGCCCAGGGCAAAGGTGAACTGGACTACGCCGCGATTGTAACCGTCTTGGAGGAGTTCGCCGGAGTGAAGGTGCGAACCTAACTCGCTCTGCGGGTTGATTGTAGGCGCGGCTCGAGAAACTGCCCAAGCTTGTGGCGCGGATGTCCCCACCCGGGCCAAGCCGCATGGATGGGTTGCCGAGCCATGAGTCGGCGGATTTCCCGATGAGGTTTCCACACCCTGTTGGTGAGACGAAACAAGATGGCTCAGAAGAAAAGTGAAAATTCCATTCGCCGCCTTCGCCGGACCCACTTACCCGCTGGCACCATCGAACTCGCAAAGTACCTGATCGGCAAGACCCTGGTGCATGATACCGGGGCCGGCAGAGTGAGCGGGCGGATCGTCGAAACAGAAGCGTACGTGGTGGGAGACGCCGCCGGGCATGCCTTTCGTGGCCTCACGCCGCGAAACAAGTCTCTGTTTCTCGATCATGGGCACGCCTATGTTTATCGTGCCTATGGTTTGCACTTCCTGGCAAACGTCTCGAGCGAAGTTCGCGGGGTGGGCGCCGGCGTCCTGATCCGCGCGGTTGAGCCCCTCGATGGAATCGATCTCATGCGCCTTCGACGCCCCCAAGCGTCCTTGATCGACCTTGCCCGAGGCCCGGGGAGACTCGCCGAGGCCATGGGTATTGGCCCCCAGCATGACGGTTTGGATCTGTGCGCCGCCGGCCCCTTGTGGCTGGGCGACTCCGTCAGGCCGGCTGGCGAAGTAGGCACGAGCGTCAGGATCGGTATTTCACAGGAAACCCACCGTCTGCTCCGATTCTATGAAAAGGGCAGCCCTTACGTGTCCGGACCCAAGCGGTTGAGAGCCTGAAATTTTCCCCATCACCATTGCGGCGTCACGGCATCTGCTGATTCCATTGCCTTCGCCAGCGGGCGCCTCGAAGCGAATCCCCAAAATACTGCGTTTCGTGGACCACCTTGCAGTTGTGGAACTCCATGATACTCACCGTGTACGACGGTCGGCCATGGTACGTGATGATGTATTCCGTGATCCAAAGATTTCCGTTTCCGAGAATCCGCTTGACGTTGAAGCCGGACGGCTTGTCGGGATTATGGTTCCGCACGGCATGCAAATTGCTTCGCCCGAGAATTCGCTCGCCCGCCTGGGGAAAATCACAAATGGCTTTGTCAGCGTAAATGTCGTGTTCCGGGTTAAAAATCGCCGGATGCCGACGCGTGCCAGTGCGCATCGAGGGCCGTGCGGATTTGGTCCTATTGCATGGACTGCTCTGGCAGTGGTTCTGCGCTCATGTTCACCTACCTTGTGGAATGAAACCCGGACTGCCGGTTTTCACCACTTCATTCAGCCTCTGTCTGGTTTGAATTCCATTGATTTCGTCCAGCGCGTCTTCCGGAAGGGGGGAGATATCGAAATTCTCCTTCGCGCGGGCCGCACTTTTGGGGGTGGTCAGCAGAGCCGTGCCGCGCTGCACCGCCCAAGCCAGCAGTACCTGTGCCGGGGTCCTTCCAACTCGCGCGGCGATAGCCGTAATGACGGGATCCTCGAGCGGCCCCGGCCTCATCCCGTGACCTAATGGAGCAAAAGCCAAAAACACGATGCCCTTCTCCTTGCAGAATTCCAATAGCTCTGTTTCCGGGAGATACGGATGTGCTTCCACCTGGACCACGGCTGGCTTAATTCTCGCTGATTCATAGAGGGGCTTTAGTTCATTTAAACCGATGTCCGAAAGTCCAATGGCCCGGCACTTGCCATGATCCACGAGACTTTCCATCGCCTTCCAGGTGTCGAGCAAAGTCACGTCGTGGTCGTAAAGGACGTTGCCGTTTTGATCCCGCGGGTCCTGGTTGTTACCCGGTTGAAATGCAAAGGGCGTGTGAATGAGGTAGAGATCCAGATACTTGAGTCCGAGTCTCTCGAGACTTGCCTCGAAAGCCGGCTTGACACGTTCGGGCCGGTGATTGGTGTTCCACAGCTTTGTGGTAACAAAAATGTTTTCGCGCGCGATCCCTCCGGCGGCAAGTCCAGCCTCGAGCGCCTTGCCCACCTCACGCTCGTTCCCATAGCGTTCCGCGCAATCGAAGTGTCGAAATCCGGCCTCCAGTGCGTCTCGGGTGGCAGTTATCGTCACGGCTGGGTTGGGAATCAAGGTGCCAAAGCCGAGTACGGGAATCTGGCCGGTTCCGTGGTTGAGTGGAATTCTCCTCATCCGCAGATCAGAAGGTTCAATCATGGTCTCACCTCCAGGCTATTTAGCGTCCGACATGACTGCCCGTAAGAATTAGATTGCCCGGTTCAGCACGCGGTTGAGACGTTGAACAAAGGTGGCGGGGTCTTTCAGCGGCACTCCTTCGAGCAATAATGCCTGGTCGAAGAGGAGCCATGCAGCGTCTTCCACCTTGGCGCTCGTTGGGTCGGCCAGAAGTTTCTTGATGATCTCGTGGTCGGGGTTGATCTCCAGTGTGGGGACGAGGTCCGGCATCGCCTTTTGGCCCATGGCTCGCATCATGTGGCGCATGCGGGCTGAGGGTTCGTCTTCGTCGGAGACAATGACGGACGGGCTGTCCGCAAGGCGCGACGAGGCACGCACCTCCTTGACGGCTTCGCCCAGCGTGGCCTTGATCTTTTCCAGCAGAGGCTTCAACTCCTCGGTCTTCTCNNTCTTTTCCAGCAGAGGCTTCAACTCTTCGGATTTCTCAGGCGTGGACTCATTTTTCAGGTCGTCCCCGGTGGCGGATTTGTTGACGCCCTTCAGCTCGACGTCCCCATATTTCGGCACGGAGGAGAAGACGATCTCATCGATCTCGTCATCGAGAATCAGGACTTCGATGTCATTCTTCTTGTAGATCTCGAGCAATGGCGACTTGCGCAGCACACTTTCGGGGCCACTGGTGATGTAATAGAGCGCCTTCTGCCCAGGCTGCATGCGAGACTTGGCATCGGCTAGCGAGGTGAGGCCTTCGACCCTGGTTGACTTGACGCGCACCAGCTCCAGCAGCGCCTCGCGGTTGGCGTAATCGCCGTAGAGTCCTTCCTTCAGCGGGCGGTTATACTCAGCGATAAACTTCGCGTACTTCTCGGGATCATTCTCGGCGATGTTCTTCAGCTCAGAGAGGATCTTCTTCACGCTGGCGGTCTTGATGCTGGTGAGGATCTTGTTTTGCTGAAGGATCTCACGCGAGACGTTGAGCGGAAGGTCTTCAGAGTCAATGATGCCGCGCACAAAGCGCAGATACTGTGGCAGAAGTTCCCTGGAGTCATCCATGATGAAGACGCGCTTCACGTAGAGCTTGACGCCGCCTTTGTAGTCGGCCTGGTAAAGGTCCAGGGGAGCCTTAGCCGGAATGTAGAAGAGGGTGGTGTACTCCAGCGTGCCTTCGGCGCGGGTGTGGAACCAGAACAGCGGGTCCTCCGGGTCCCCGGTGATGGATTTATAGAACTCCTTGTAGTCCTCGTCCTTCAGTTCGGCCTTGGGGCGCTGCCACATGGCGCTTGCCGCGTTCACCTGTTCGGTAACGCGGCTCTTGATGGACTCTTTCTTCTCCGCGTTCCACTCACTCTTGTCGTAGGCGAGGAAGATGGGGAAGGCGATGTGGTTGGAGTACTTCTTGACGATCTCCTGCAGACGCCAGCCATTCGCGTATTGCTCGCCCTCCTTGTTGAAGTAGACGATGACGGCAGTTCCCGCGCTCTTGCGCGCGCCCTCGCCTGAAACCACTTCAATATCGAAGTCGGACTTGCCATCGGAGGTCCACTTCCATGTTTTGTCCTCGCCGGCCTTGCGCGAGATGACCTCCACCTTGTCCGCGACCATGAAGACGGAGTAAAAGCCGACGCCGAACTGGCCGATCAGATTGGTGTCCTTGCGGGCGTCGCCGGAGAGGTGGGCGAGGAAATTCTTGGTGCCGGAGCGGGCGATGGTGCCGAGGTGAGAAACAAGGTCCTCCTCGTTCATGCCGATGCCCGTGTCGGTGATGGTGAGCGTCTTCTTCGCTTCATCCAGCTCGAGGTCAATGCGCGGCGCGTCGTTTCCACCGCCGGCGAGAGCCTTGTACTTCTCGTCGACGAGGGTGAGGTAACGGAGCTTATCGAGCGCATCGGAAGAGTTGGAGATGAGCTCGCGCAGGAAGATCTCCGGGTGCGAGTAGAGCGAATGGACAATGAGTTGGAGGAGTTGGCTGACTTCCGTCTGGAATTGTTGTTTGGACATGGCGACGTTAATTATTACCAAAAACGGGAATGAGGTAAAGAGGGGTTGAGTTGGCCTTGCTGGCGGGCATTGCGGCTGCGGGGTGGCGTGGTTATTTGGCCCATGGCAGGCCAGCCATGGGTCAGCGCGCCCCATCATCCTCATTCAGCCAAATTACTTTCCCTCTCCAAGGGGGGCGGGTCGGATTGGCTGGCGCATCAGGGTGAAACCCTGCGACGTTGGCGTCGACGCGCATTGATCGACTCGATCGCAGAGCTTCGCTCTGCTCCAGCCACAGGATCATCGCTGGGGAGAAGCCGCGGACCGCAAAATCGGTGGTCCGTGCTAACTGCATTTCACACCCTTCGCCGCGCGACGGAACCACCACTCACGGGTTCGCTACGGATGGCTGAAGGAGGGTGGGGCGTCTTCGGGCGCAGTTCCCCACTGCTTATTCGGCGTGCTTCCCAGCTTGAATTTGAGGGTCGCGCCCCGGCTGAGTGTTTCCCACGGAATCCAGGTTTTTTCTGAAGGCTCGCCGTTGACGCTCAAACTCTCGACATAGGGATTCGCTGCGGCGGCGCCTTCGCCTTCAATCTTAATCGTCCGGCCATTGCCCAGGTGAATCGTGGCGCGGGGAAACAGCGGGCTGTTCAAGGCCATCCCGCCCACGGCGGGGATGGCGGGATAAACGCCCAACGCGGCAAAGACATACCATGCGGAAGTGGCGCCCAGATCGTCATTCCCCGGCTCGCCGTTGGGTTTGGAAGTGAACAACTCCAGTTCGGCCCGACGAGTCACCGCCTGTGCGGCCCACGGCTGGCCGGCAAAATCGTATGCCCAGGGCACGGAGAAGACGGGCTCATTTCCGATCCAGAAATAAGGCAGGTGGGCCCCGGCGTTCAGCTCCGTGAAGAAGGTGTTGAGCCGCTCCACGGCCTTGTCGTTGCCGCCGATCGCATCGATCAAGCCGCGCATGTCGTAGGGCACCATCCAGGTGTATTGTGCGGGGTTCCCTTCCACAAAGTAGTCGGCGGACCCGGGCGCCTCTTCCACAAAAGTGCCGTCCTTCTTGCGCGGCTCAACGTAGCCCACCTTGGGGTCGAACGTATTGTGCCAGTAGAGTGCGCGCTTCATGAACGTCTGATAGGTGTTCTCATCACCGAGGGCATGGGCAAGCTGGGCGATGGAAAAATCCGCCGTCGTGTACTCCAGCATCTCGGAAGGGCCGCTCGCGTGATTGTGCCACTGGATGGAATCCGGACCCAGGAATCCGTCTTTCACGTAATCGGTAAGGCCACGCCATTCCGGGCAATAGACCGACTTGACGTTGGGATCGGTGGCGCCGTTGAGCATGGCGGCCCAGGCCTGCTTCGCGTCAAAATCGCGCGCGCCGAACGCGTAGACATCGGCAATAATCGGCGACGCGGGGTTGCCCACCATTTGGCAGGTTTCGTTGTTAGCCGCCTCCCAGAGCGGAAGTCCGCCGCCCTGCTGCGCATCCAGAACCAGCGAGTGCACCATATCGCTTGCGGCCTTGGGGAAGAGCATGGCCAGCAACTGCATTTCGCAGCGGTAGATGTCCCATTCGGAGTAATTGGCGTAAACATCAAATCCCCGGGCTCGGTGGACCTTGGAATCGAAACCCATGTAATCGCCGTTCGTGTCGCTAAAGATATTCGGGTGCAGCAGGGCGTGGTAGAGCGCCGTATAGAAAACCCGCCGCTCCTCCGGAGCGCCGCCCTCAAGATGAACCAGGTCCAGGTCGTGGTTCCAGCGCTGGTGCGCCGCCTGGCGGACCGCGTCAAAATCCCAGCCCGGAACTTCCCTGGCCAGGTTCTTCCGCGCATTGACGATGCTGACGTAGGAGATGGCGATGCGCATCAGCACCTGGTGATCATTGCTGTTATCAAACGACACCCAGCCTCCCGTGCCCGGCCCCATGACGGTGCGCTGCCCTTTGTTCACGCTCGCGTCCTGCCAGGTTCCAAAACTCGTGAAGGGCCGGCTGAATTCAGCGGCAAAGTAGACGGTGTAGTTGTCACGCGTCTCGCGGCAGAAACCGCCCGCCGAGACGCTGCCTGAAACTTGATTGTTCCCACTGAACTCAATGGAAGCGGAGTGCACCACGGTGGCGTCGCGGCCGACGTTGAACAGCACGCCCGATTCGCCGGAGGCAGGAAAGTTGAACTGGCCCATGCCCCCACGCGTGGTGACGGCCAGTTGCGTCTTGACGCCATTATCGAAGCCCACCGAGTAGTATCCGGGGGAAGCCTCTTCATTGGCGTGCGAGAATTTGGCCCAGTAGGTGGAAGCCTCCGTGGCGGACGACGCCGTGACCGGTTGCGCAATCGGCTGCATCAGCACGTCGCCCATAATCTGGCACCCGGCGCCGCCCAGATGGTTCAGGCTGAAGCCGCGAATGGCGCTGTCGGCGTAGATGTAGCTGGAGCGGGCCTTCAGGTATCCCGTCTCCGTGTCCGGGCTCCACTGAACCATTCCGAGGGGCAGGGCCGCGCCGGGATAAGTGTTTCCCGTATCGAAGACGCCGGCGCGCATGCCCGCGATGGGCACCGCGGCGGTTCCCACAAAGGGGTTGACCTCATCAGCGGGACCGCCGGCGGAACCAGCGTCCGGCCGCGCGCCGGGCTCGCCGCGAAGCGTGATGGGCAAAAGGGCGATGAAAAGCAGTATGGGAAGCAAAAGTTTCAGTGCGTTGCGCATGAGCTCCTCTGGAAATAGGTCCGCGGTGATGCGGGAAAAATCGTGACTTGGGAGATGGGGCGACAGTACGCGGACCCAACTCGCAATCCTGAATCATACACCGTCGGAGCTCCCATCCGCACGCGTCGTCTACCTTCGGACGCCTCGATTTCACGGGGCAGATGGCACCTGGTAGCGTTTCCTCCGTGGTTTCCGTAGGGGGGCTTGCGCGGGGTGAACCCTGCGACGTTGGCATCCACACGCATCGATTGACCGGCTCGCAGAGCGTTGCTCTGGGCCGGACTTCGCAGCAGCGCCCCATGAAAATGTTTTCCTTCTCCGAGGGGAGAAGGTGGCCGAGGGACGAGGGCGGATGAGGGGTCTCTTCAGCCCAGTCCGCCTTCTGTCGCCCCCGACGCGCAACGGCAAGTGCCTGTCATGACCTTGGGTGGCGCAGAGTGAAACTCTGCGAAATCAATATCCCATCGCGTCCGGGGATAAATCAAACCGCAGAGCGTTGCTCTCCGCCGACCGGCCGAGACAGATTCCTCAGTGGTCCTTTTTGATTGCCGGTCAATGAGCAGGTTGAGTTTGGGATTTGAAGTTCCGCAGATGAAGGCGAACTGCACCTGCCTTCGCACCGCACCTCTTGCTGCCTGACTGTGGCTACGCGGTCTACGCCTGATCGATATATAATGGAAAAGTGGGTTCAGCCCGGTTCGCCGGGTTCCGATTCTACGGCTCGTGTCCCATGTCATTCTCGTCCTTTCACTGGTCTTAAATGTGAGAGTAACCTTCAATCACAACCAACCAAAGGAAGGAAATTACATGGTCAATACCACCAAAAAGCCTTATGTCCCTAAGAATACTGAAGCAAAAACCAAGAGGACTTCTGGACTTGAATGCGTGGGTACGCGAGTCGGCGAGTCGGGCTGAGCCCACCAGCGGCCGCCATAGATTTGTACACTGACATTCCCTGTCCCCTCTCTCAAGATTTGCGGCTATCACCCCTTGACTGCTGGAAAGTCCGTTATAAAATTGCAGCAATGGAACAAATTGACAAAATTGATCACCGATTGGGATAGGGGGAGCAGTTGCCCACT
>PLSX01000118.1:46731-67640 GCA_003165315.1 Acidobacteriota bacterium | reverse complement strand
CCGCCTTATCGACGGATTAGGGCACATGATTATATGTTGACCATATTTATGATATAGGATATCGTAAATTCTTCTCATTAAAACTTCGCCGGAACGAAAAGGATGTGCCTTCCATGGAACGCCAAGCTACGACACGACAAGGGTCTCCTCGGCTTGCCACAAAGAAGCTCAAGGCTGAGCAATTGACCATTCAAGAAAACGGCCTGCGGCAACGCGCCTATCAAATCTATCTCAACCGGGGCCCCAACCCTGGAAGCGAGATTGGAGACTGGCTGCAAGCCGAGCGCGAACTCAAGACGTATCAACCGAAAGTCAGCGCACGTTGAACTTCGGTAGCCGCGGTCAGGACCATCTTGGCCGTGGTCTCTTCTCCTAAGTGCCTTACCCCCAAACCCCTGTCCCGAGACTGTCCCCCAGACATATCGCAGCTGAAGCCTGGTCAATCCCGCATCCCCCACCAATCCCTCACCCTCCAGCGAGTTTTTCCTTATTGGGTCGAGAAGCCAAGCCCGCTTGTTGTATTCTAGAAGTACAATGGCGGATTCAAATACTGGGATAAATAAGCCGGCAACAAAGGCGACGCCGGCGGTTCAGGCCGCCGCCGGAAAGCAAAACTCGGTCGCCTCATCATGGGCCACCCTTGCGCACGAACTCTTCCGCCTGTTGTGGATCGCTTCAGTCGTTTCCAACATTGGCACGATGATGCAAGAGGTTGGGGCAAGCTGGCTTATGACCGAGCTTGCGCCTTCTCCGCTGATGGTGGCGCTGATTCAAACGGCGGGAGCCCTGCCGGTGCTTCTCTTGTCGTTCGCAGCCGGGGCTCTCGCGGACATTGTTGACCGGCGTCAGTTGCTCATTTTCAGCCAATGCTGGATGCTCGTGGCGGCCGCTGGATTGGGTATCCTGACCGTTTTTCACCTGACGTCGCCCTTGATGTTGTTGGCCTTCACCTTCCTTTTAGGTTTTGGCAACGCCTTGACGGGACCGGTTTGGCAGGCGATTGTGCCGGAACTGGTTCCACGGGCCGAGGTGGGCGCAGCCGTTTCGATCAACTCGGTTGGGTATAATGTGGCGCGAGCGGCGGGCCCGGCGCTGGGTGGATTAGTGGTGGCCGCGCTCGGTTCCGGAGCTGTCTTTCTGCTGAATGCCGCTTCGTTCCTTGGCGTCATCGTGGTGTTCTACCGCTGGCGCCGCAAGCCCCGTAAGAGTGTGTTGCCCGCCGAGCGCGTGATGAGTGCGATGCGCGCCGGATGGCGCTACGTGGCACACGCTCCTTCAATCCGGTTCACGCTGGTCCGACTGTCCCTGTTCATGTTGGGGGCGAGCGCCTTCTGGGGATTGGTGCCACTCTTTGCCCGCCAGGAATTGGGGCGGGGGGCAGCAGGCTATGGCGTCCTTCTGGGATTTTTCGGATCGGGCGCAGTCCTTGGCGGATCGATTCTGCCCCGACTGCAGCGGAAATTCGGCATCAAGCTCCTGCTGAATTACACCACACTTCTCAATGTGGGCGCGCTGATCCTGATGGCGGTGTGGCGCGTGTACCCGGTTGCCTGCGCAGCCGCGTTTGCTTCCGGGTTTGCCTGGACCACCGCGCTTTCCACCTTCAACACCAGCGTTCAACTCAATACGGCGGCGTGGGTGCGGGGCCGGGCGATGGCATTCTATCAGGTCACCTACTTCGTTGTGCTGGGTGCGGGCAGCGCCCTCTGGGGCACCATCGCTGAGCATGTCGGCATGCCTCGAGCGCTGCTGGGCGCCGCCCTTTCTTTGGCGCTGGGCCTCGCGGTGGAAGCTCGATATCCGGTGGGGCTGGGCGAAGGGCTAAACTTCGAACCCTCGGCCCGACCCGTACCGATCGTCTTCAACGAGCCCCATTCGGAGCACGGGCCGGTCCTCGTGACGGTGGAATATTACATTGATCCTGAGAAGGCAACAGAGTTCAGCCTGGCCATGTTGGACCTCGGGCGTTTTCGAAGGCGCGACGGCGCTGTGGACTGGGGACTTTTTGAGGATGTTTCTGAACAAGGCCGCTACCTGGAAACCTTCGTGGTGGAATCCTGGGGCGAACATCTTCGCCAGCACGAGCGCGCCACCATCGCCGACCGCCAAATCTCGGAGCGCGCCAACTCCTTCCACGTCCGGGATATCCCACCCGTGGTCTCGCATTTGCTATACGCTTACTACCAGGAGACGTAGGGGTGAGGTTGGCTTCAGTGTAGCGCCAAAGTTGTCCTGGAATGACGCGAGCCCTTTGTCAATTTAAACCATGCCAACCGCCGTCACTGCGGAGGTTTTGCAGGGATAATCACGCGCGTACCGTAATCATTTTGCGACCACAATTTTCCGTCAAGAAACACCTGCCAGCCCGATGATAAAAGTTCGACGTCGTATCGGTGCTGCCTGAACTGAAAGCCGGCCAGTGTTGCTTCGCCAATTTCCGGATTGAACGGTGCGGGCGAAACGACAAGCGACCCGTCCAATTGAGGGCGAAGGCCGAAGATACCAGCCCAGATCGCTTCCAATCCCGCCCCACTTGACACCTCCAAATTGCCACCATACTTCCACTCGTAAGGCTCATCCACGGCCGGTGACTGGGGCATATAGGAAAAATGTGCTGCCAGTCGTGAGGTGCGTTTGAGAACTTCCCATCCGTGCCGCGAGTCGCCATTTTCGTATAAGTATCGGGCCGTCCGCAGCGGAGTGCCAATGTAGGCGCCCCCGCCACCCCAGTCCCCATCAAAACGATCCCAATGGATGGTGTCCTTTTTCGAAATGGAGTAGATGCCCAGCTCCGCGAGAAAATCGCCCTCGACAAAGTGGCTGGCAATGGCCTGTCTTTGATGGGGGGTGACCACCGAAGTGCCGAGCAGGTCAAAAAGGTGCATGGTGAAGAAAGGCTGGCGGGAGCCATCCGCGTAGACGTTATCGAACCAGCCGGAATTTTCGTTCCAGAGATTTTGGAAGGATTTATTCAAAGCTTCGGCGCGTTGTGCGTATATCGCGGCGTCAGGATCGTGGCGTTCGGTGGCCAACTGCGACAGCCAGCGGAAATATTCGACGGCCAGACCGTTGATGGTTGGAACCACATGGTCGTAGCCATCGGTGCGCAGCTCGAGTAGATACTCGTTGCCGTCACCCATATCAATTAAACCATCGGGGCGTTTGGCAAATGTGTCCAACTTGGCTCCCCACAGCTTCAGCCAATCATACACGGAGTGCCCACCGGCATTATCGTCTAGGATGCTTCGATCGCCAGTCGTTTTGATGTAACTGATGATCAATTCCCGCAACGCGAATGGATCTTGGATGTAAAGGATCCAAGTTTGAGTGCGCGCAGCCTGGAGATCGATATAAGAACCTTGCATTTTGCCTATCCCCAGCACGTCTCCAACAAGCTGACGAATTGCGGCGGGATCAACTTGGCAGAGAGTGTCACCCGAAAATGAAAAATCCCAAGCCACCTGACACATGAATCCGCCGCAAGCCCAAATCGGACGATGCCGAAACCCCTCGTGGTCCCATCGGCAAAGGGCGAGGCTCGAGATACATCGTTTATAAAGCTGATCGAGTCCCCGATTCGAGGTTTGAAACGACGCAAGACGCCCGGCAATCCGTTGGATTTGAGCTTCGCCGTCCACATCAGCCTGCTTGACCCTTTCGGCAAGGTTCGGCTGGCAAACGCCTGGACGCTGCACTCCTTCGCCGAACAATCCAACCGCAAAGTTGTGGGTCTGTCGCGTCTTTGGTGGAATTGTCCACTCAAGGCTCTGCCCCTTGACCGCGGTAAGGTCGGTTACAAGGCATTCCGACGAATGTCCATCGCGATGCTCGAACGTATTCTCGCCGTTTTGCATAGGCAGCAGTGCAAGCGTCAAGGGGGCGGTGTCGCGGTTTTCGATGGTGATGGCCAACAGGACTTCATTGGCCCTGGATGACACAAGGGTTTTGGTCTCAATGGCAAATGATACCGTGCCGGTTTTGAAATTCTTGTGAAAGGACCCGGTCCGGCGTTCGGCATGTGGGTACCACGTGTCATCCTGCGGGACGATGCAGAATGGGGCGCCTGCACGGAAGTTCCAGCCACAGGGATCATTCGTGTCCATCACCTCATAAACGTTATCCAGTATCCTGATCCCGCTGCGCTTTTCCACAAAGTCAAAGTGGAAGCGATAGTCCCACGGTCCATCAACCGAGTTCAGTCCATTGAATCCACTTAGGCTATACCGGCGGGGGAAGCACTTGCCGCGCCCATTGAAAATCCACTGCATGGAATCAGGACGGGCGATGTTGTACCGCTCCATCCCCAGATCCTTCGCGGTGACTTGTGGTACCTGTGGCGCGCTCTCGGACGGTTTACCCAGCAATCCCTTGAGTGCCGGGATGAGAATTGCCATGACGATGAATGAAACGATGAAATAGCGGAGCAATTTTTGCTGGCTCATTTGATTCCTTTCTATCACTGCACTTGGACCCTCACGGTGCTTGTCTCCCACGGTTTCAAGGCAATCCGCAGTGAATTGTCTTTCACTGGGGCAGGGGAGAGAACCTGCTCCCGCCCATCGCACAACGCCGCCGATTTAAGCGTCATGCCGGGCAGTTTGAAGTTGATAACCGCATTTGTCCAGAGGCCCGCTCCTTCATAGAGGCGCAGGATGACACCGTTGCCATCTTCTGCGGTTTTGAAGCCTGCGACGTAGACATTTTCCGGTTCTGTTTCCAGAAAACTCTGCCCCGCTTCCGCCCATTTCCCTTGCTGGGGGCCTTCCACGACGTGCACAAGCAATGGACTCAAATTGCTCCAACCGAAATGGTGCGCGTCGTTGTAAGACCACTCGCTGCCGTGCGTCGTGAGCGAGTAGCGGAACAAGTAATCGCCGCCCTGGGCGATGGGCACGTCCACCACCCAGTGGTTGTGCATCAGGAAGGAATAGAGCCAGCCGCGAGCCAGCCAGTTGTCATCCTGCATTGTAAGCCAAGGCAGATACTTATCAGTATGGATTCCGCCGAGTTGAACCACCGGCGCATCGATCGACGACCAGACCGCACCGTAGTCCTTGCGGGAGATGGAAAGCCAGTGGCGTGCCACATAGTTGTCGCGAATGGAGCCGGGGATCTGATCCAGATCAGGCCGCATAACTCCGCCTGGCACGTCAATCTTGTAGGTGTTTTGATGCGACCAATTATCAGCCCAGAAGTGATAGTCCGTGGGGATGGCAAAGGGAAACGCGTAGTGGACCGTTTCTTTGGGATAAACCGGCTTCTTCATAATACGGTTGATAAAGTCAACCCTCTTCAGTTGTGGGTAGAGAATGATTTCGTGTTCGAATTTGCACATGTACTCGACGTGTCCAAAAATCTTCAGGCTTGTATAGACCGGCCCGGAGGCTCCCTTTTCAATCCCCACGTCCTGCATGGGATACTCACCAATTTGTTTGTATTCGCGTTCGGTCAAACGTTCCTGAAGTCGGTAGACGAGTGCATTGAAGCCGTGTTCCGCGTGCGGGTCAACGAATTCGCGCTTCAGTTGCTTGTCCATCAGGCTGGTGACGGTGCCATCTTTTTCACTCAATGTAACCTTGTAAAATTCATTTTCAAGACTCAAGCCTGATGCAGCGGATGCAAGACCTAAGGCGGCTGGCAAATGGCCAAGCGCGGCCGGAGCCACTGGCTCGACCCGGTAGGCCTTGAAGCCCAGGGAGGGCACCTTTTCCGCCAGGAAGGCCAAAATGTCGGGGGCGCCCTCTCGCTTTTCCACCTGATAAGGTACTTCATGGCCACCGGCGGCGTCGATCAGCCGGAAAGGCTGGGGCCACCCTGGTGGCAGCGGAGTCCGGGCTATTTCGCTTCTCTGCCAGGAGAGTTGATTCCAAACCACGAGGGTCAATGGAGCGGTGGTGGATATATTCCGGCACAGGGCCCCAGCACTCTTTTTTTCAATTTTCTCCGCGGCATCGTGAGCATACCGCGCGTGCCCGGTCTTTTCCGCCCAATGCTGTTTGCCGCCGCCCTGACTCTCGTCCACATAGATGTCAGCGCGGATGTCGTACCATTCGATGGTGTGCTCCTCCCACATCAGCAATTCATTGTAGGCCTTGAGGAATTCATCCTGACGGCCGGGCCCACCCGCCAACAGCGAGGCAAGTGTGGACAACCGCTCGACATCGGGAAGATAGTTTTCCGTCCGCCGCCCCAGCGCCACGGAGTTGGCTTCACCCAGTTGCAAATCCACCCACCCATCCGGAGCGCCGCCCCGCAAGTGAGGGATGCAATCTGCTTTCTGGGTTTCGATGTAATGGAAGAATTCGGGAATGGTGGAAAGTCGCAACTGGGGATAGGCCCAATGGGCGTTCCAGTCACGGGCAACGTCAGAAAGCTGCCTGAAGGGCGGCGTGAAATCGTTTGCGACTTGCAGCGCGATGGCATCAAAGGGATAGCCGGTGCGCTCGTGACGATCGAAGTAGCGGCCGATGGTCTTCTCTCCCTCCTGCATGTTCAAACCCCGAACCTTCGTGCCGCTATAGGGGTCGTCATAGGTTATAAGGTCAAAGCCTTCCCCATACTGGACGGAGCGCCAAACCAGGATTTCACTGCCATCGGGGCCAGCCAGATAGAACAGCGTGGGCGCGTTCCCGTTCTGCATGTTGTCGCGGTCTCCGTTTGAGCCCATCACCAGGTATTTCAGTCCCGCCTTGGCCATCACCTCCGGCAGCCCAAAGGTGAAGCCGTTCACATCATCCAGAATCGCGCCTTCGAGGTGAATCCCAAACTCGCGGCTGAGCCGTTCTGTGGTGTAGTAAACGGAGCGATGCAGGGTCTCCAGGCTCATGAAGTCAGTGTTCATGCTGCAATAGAATCCACCGAGGGTCATGCGGCCCTTATTGATCCAATCCATCACCTGGCGGACCTTCTCGTCGCCGCGCGCCTGGCGGTAGTCATTCATCAGATAACCCACTTCAATATTCCACTTGAAACGCGATTCCTCCGGCCAGTCGGCGGTCTCCTCGCAGAAACGCATGGCATCATCGATGAAGGGAATGAAACGCTGGCGCAATTTGGAAGGCAAATCAAGAAACCCCGGATCCTGGTGCGAGTTGTGCACCAGGTACACCGTCCACTTTCGCGTGGGCCTGATGGGCAAGAAGGTCTCCTGGGATTTCCCGCCCGCCTTCAGAACCAACCGCGCCGAACCATCCTGCTCAACAGGGGTGACCGGCAGGTAATATTGCCCCGCCAGCTTCAGTGTCCTGGCGAGATCGAATATCTCAGTTTGCTTTCCAACCAGAAACTCCACGGAAGCACTCGCTGCTGATGGCGGAATATCCAGCAGAATGATTTGGCGAAGCTGATTCCCATCCCGAGTGTAGAGATGACTTAACTGTGCTTGAAAGGCGTTATCGGATGGAATGATCTGTCCGAAGACGGATGAATAGGAAACACCGGAGGCGCAAGCGGCCAGCATTGCGCGGAGAAATGAACGTCGCGATTCTGCCATTATCTTTTGCCCCTATTTTTTAAATTGAGTTTATGAATTTCGTTGGCACCATTTCACTCCAAGTGGAGGGTTGTTATTAGAGCGACATTTGCGACATGCGCATTTTCCCGCTTGTTGGTTGGAGGTAATGCGCGTAAGATTCGTGGCGTAGTCATATTTCCAGTCCGCAAGAGTGTATTCCTATGAGAGCCCGCTTCCAAGCTATTCTTCTATTTATTTCGGCTTTTCTTATACCCATTTCCGTGATGGGTCAAATGGGGCCACAAACACTAGATCAGACCCTAGGTGGATCGAGGAACAATGTGAGCACGATGGAAAGAGACTGGCTTGTGGCAGGGAGAGTAAAGACCGTCAAGGGCTATCCTGTGCGGGGAGCCGTCGTGACGATCAGTTCCCCCAGCAATACCGCTACCCATATCCTGGCTTCTGATACAGATGGAGAGTTCAAATATCAGTTCGCAATGATTGCGGAAGAGATTAACCGGTTCATCGTGATCCTAACCGTGAAAAAGAAGGGGTTTCAAACGACGCATGCCTATGTCGATTTTGGCCAATCATCTGATTCGCATTGGATTCCCCTTACCATGCATGAAGTGCAGGCGGAAGACCCTGAACAGCTTACTGAGGCGGATTTGATCGCGGGCATGGTTCCAACACTGAAGCAACTGGGGCCCTCCGATGGGCTCGCGGCAAAGAGCGCGAAGGATTACAACAAAGGGGTGGCGGAGTTTCTTGATCAGCATCAGTATGATCGGGCCATCCCGTTACTCGACAAAGTATTTGTTAAAAATCCCTCGTGCCTCGCCTGCCAAACCATGCTGGGCCTCGCGGAGCTGGATTGGCACGCCTGGGATAATGCCCGTGACACATTCGCCAAGGCAGTAAACACAACGCTGAAGGATCGAAGCATTGGGCGCCCTGAACCGCTGGTGGCTTACGGAACCTGGCTGAGCTGGCAGGGTGATGCGGAAGAAGCTGCGCCCTATTTTCTGGAGGCCATCAAATTGGCGCCCAAGAACGCGCTGGCCGTTCAGGAATTTGGCCGCTCACTGATGGTAACGCAGCAGTTCGACCCCGCCAGGGATTACTTGAAGAAGGCGATTGACGCCGGCGCCGGACCGGAGGGACACCTTCTCTACATCAAATCCTGTATCGGCTCAGGCCACACCGATGAGGCTATCGACGAAATGAACCGTCTTCTGGCCGGGCGCGACGCAAAAAGTATGCCCCTTCGCGTTCGAGAGGTTTGGGTCAGCCTTCAGGATCGGAAAAAGCTTGAAGCCACTTATCTGAAACCCAAGCAATTGAAAGGTCATGTCCATCTTGATTTCCTTAAGAATCCACCCGCCGACCTCGTGAATGGACTCGAACCGGCAAAAGACCAGAGTCAACTGCCCTCCATCCTGGACGGAGCGGGTGGGAAAATCCTGGAGATGACGCAGAACTTCCCCAACACGATCTCATCGGAGGCGATCCATCAGGAAAAACTGAGCATCAAGGGGCAACTGCGCGGCTCGCAGGATCAAACATTCCGTTATTTGTGCATGTTGCCAACCCGCTCGTGGGGGCCGGCATTCAAGGAATATCGAGCCGATTCGGCCGGCAGCGAGTCACAGCCGAGGGGAACGAACGACGGTTTCATGCTCACCAAGGGATTCACCTCCGCCGCGCTGATGTTTCACCCCATCTACCGCGCCGAAAGCACTTTCCGATACCTCGGACAGCAAAAGGTGAACGGCCAGGATACGTTTGTGGTGGCATTCGCGCAGATTCCGGGGAAAGCCCACCTGGTGGGAAACTTCCAATCGGGGCAGACATCACTGACAACATTCACGCAAGGCTTGGCTTGGATCGACACGTCCACCTACCGCATCATTCGCCTGCATACGGAATTGCTGCGGCCCCTGCCCGAGCTCCGGCTGGAAAAAGAAACGATGAACATCAACTTCAATGAGGTTCATTTCAAGCAATCGAAGCAAGCACTGTGGCTGCCGGGACAAGTGACTGTCACCATCGATTGGGATGGCAAGGTACTTCGCAACACGCATGCCTATTCCGACTTCAAAATCTTCAATGTGGACGCCTTTGAAAAAATCGGATCGCCGAAGGGCGTTGCTGATACTTCCAAGGTGGACCCGCAATCCAAGGTTACGCAGTAATTCTTAAGACCAGGTTGACAGTTTTTGAATACACGAAACAATTGGAATTGATTCAGGACCCATTAGCGATACAGGGTCCGGGAGCGAGGAATTGTATGAAGACGATTGCCTGTCTGCTATTGGCCTGCGCGACGGCGCTGGGGGGACAAAAGGAACCAGTGGATTGGGTGAACACGCTGGTGGGCACGGCCCCGCTCGACAAACAGGAATTCATTGGTAATGCTCCGCCACCGGGGGAAGAGCTGTACACGGGAATGACTTCAGCGGCGGCAGTGCTTCCGCACGGCAACACTGACCTTGGGCCCATCAATAAGAACCTCGACCTCTCCTACCCCGCCGGCGTCGGCATGTATTACAACTACCTGCACCGCACCATGATCGGTTTTACCAGCGGCATGCCCGGAATGGTGGTGATGCCGGCGGTGGGCCCCTGGACGGTCCCGCCGGAACGCACCGAGTCCTATTACGACAAGGCAAAAGAAAAAGGCGCACCCGGCTACTACGGCGTCTACCTGGAGGACTTCAAGGTGGAAGCGGAAATGACCGTGACCTACCGGACGGGCATTTATCGCTTTACCTTTCCGCAGAGCGACCAGTCGCATATCCTGATCGATTTGGGTATGCAGGGCGGGGATATTGAGGTTGCAGATGACCATACCGTGCGGGGATGCGCCCTTCGTCATTTTGGCGGTGGCGTTTCCGGCACGGCGGAAGGGGGCCTGGCAAAGACCTGCTTTGTTGCCGTCTTCTCCAAGCCTTTCCGCGACTCTGGAACCTTCAAAGAGCTCCCGCCACGCCAGATCAGCCGCTGGGGCTTCTTAGGCGACAATGAAGTGACGGCCGACAAAAAGAAAGAATCCGGCCCCTACGCGGGTGTGTACCTCAACTTTGCCACCTCCGAAGGTGAACAGGTTTTGGTAAAAACAGCCGCTGCCGACAGCTTTGAAGAAGCGCAAAAGCATTTGGAAGCTGAAAATCCCGGCTGGAATTTCGATGGCATCCACCAGCAGGCCGTGGATATCTGGTCCAAACTGCTGCACACGATTGAGGTGAAGGGTGGAACGGACCACGAGCAAATGCTGTTCTACTCCAACTTCTTCCATTCCTTTGCCAGCCCACGCCTGGTGGCGCGCAAAGGCGAGCCCTTCCGCGGATTCGACGGCAAGATGAAGACAGGAGATTACGATCGCTTCGGCCCCGTACCCTTCTGGGATACCGGGCGCGATCAGATCGTGCTGCTCACTCTGGTGGAGCCCGCCGTTAAGGTGGATATCCTGCGCTCGACGCTGGAGCAGGCCCGCGAAACCGGCTTTATGCAGACTTCGTTTCACGGCGATCACGCCGTCTGGATGTATCTGGGTGACTGGTCGCGCGGCATTCCCTTCGATTACAAGGCAGCGTACGAGTACCTTTACAAGAACGCCACCGTAACCCAGCACGGTGCTCGTCCCTACCTCGGCGAATACCTTCAGAAGGGGTATATTTCCGACTTCATCCCCAACGGCAACCCCAGCCCTCCCTATGCGGACGGCAAGGCAGGTGCCGCCACTACGCTGGAATATGCCTGGGACGACGCCTCGCTTGCCGCTTATGCCAAGAAGCTCGGCAAGGACGACGACGCCCAGATGTTCCGCAAGCGGGCCTACAACTACAAGAACGTGTTTGATCCGTCGGTGGGATTCATGCGCGGCAGGACGATTGACGGCAAGTGGATTTCACCCTTTGATCCGCAGGAGCCTTACTACAACTTCATGATGAAGGAAGCATCAGGTTGGTCAACCCTCTGGTTGGTGCCGGAGGACGTGAACGGCATCATCGGTCTGTTAGGCGGACGAGAGAAGTTCAACACCAAGCTCGATGCCTTTTTCAACACGCCGTATCATCCCAAGGGAATCTGCCGCGATTGCACCGGCATGGTGGGGCAATACGTGCAAGGCAACCAGCCTGATCAACAATCCGCCTACTTCTACGATTGGAGCGGGCAGCCGTGGAAGACGCAGGCCGTGGTGCGTGAAATCCTGAAGAATTTGTACGGCAGCGACCAGTTTGGACTTGGCTTCCCCGGCATGGATGACCAGGGGTCGACCTCCTCGTGGTACGTGCTGAGCGCCATGGGATTCTTCCCCGTCGATCCGGCCACGGAGAACTACGCCATCGGCAGCCCGATCTTCGATGAGGTAACGCTGCATTTGGGAAATGGCAGGGACTTCGTCATCGTGGCCAACAACAATTCGGCGAAAAATATTTATATTCAGTCAGCGACGCTGAACGGGAAACCGCTCGACCGGCCATGGTTTACTCACTCGGAAATAGCCAATGGCGGGAAGCTGGAGTTAAATATGGGGCCCGAGCCGAATAAAAATTGGGGAAGCGCCCCCGACGCCGCGCCGCCTTCGATGTAGTTATTGCGGTGGAATGTGAGGGTGGGGGGGCTTTTGCGCGCGCTGTGGCGCGCCTTGAACATTAGCCCTCGCCCCTCTGGGGGAGAGGGTGGCGAGCCACCGGCGCTGTCATCAGCCGGGGCGAGACAGGTGAGGGGGTCTTAATCGCGAAATTGGTGTGACTCAGAATTCGATGCGATGATTCCACCCGAAATTCGCATCAATAGTCCTTGAAGTTGTGCGCCGCGATCCTTGAAATATGTCAGACCGAAAGCGAAGCAGTCCATGAGACTGATTGATAAGGTCAGCATATTCGATTTAGACCCCCTCACCCGGCCCGCCCCCGCTGACGAAAACGCGGGATGCGGTCCACCCTCTCCCCCAAGGGGGCGAGGGTAGGAGTCTTATAGGCGCACTGTGGCGCGTCCGGAACACCAATGCTCGCACGCGCGACGAGGTTGATTCAAGCGATGATGCGCGTGTTCGAAAGAAGCTGCCCCCGCCCTCCTTGCGAGGCAAGGGAAACGGGTTTTGCGCGCTGCGGCGCGCCTTGAACATTAGCCCTCGCCCCCCTGGGGGAGAGGGTGGACCGCTTACCGCGTTTTCGTCAGCGGGGGCGGGCCGGGTGAGGGGGTCGAAATCGTGAATGCTCCACAACCCTATCGCAAGACACGATCCCTGGAACGCACGGCGAAGCAGGTTGATAAGGCACGAGAGTTTCGGAGCACCCCGACGGAGACGGAACGCGTAGCGTGGAATCTGCTCCGCGGCTTGAGGGCGAGGGGTTTCAAGTTTCGTCGCCAGCACCCCATTGGACTCTATTTCACGGACTTCTGTTGCGTCGAGCGGCGATTTGTTGTGGAACTCGATGGCGAGGTGCACGGGCAGTCTGGCCAGGCGGAAAGGGATTCGCGGCGTGATGGGCATTTGAAAGCTCTGGGGTTTACTGTGCTCCGGCTTCCCAATGGAATCGTTCTTCGGGCTCCGGATTTGTTTGTGCAGAAGGTCCTGGGCTTTTTGTGGTCGCTGCCGGAGTGAAGGGGTTTAATGCGCCCGATTTAGACCCCCTCACCCGGCCCGCCCCCGCTGGTAGAAACGCGGGATGCGGTCCACCCTCTCCCCCAACGGGGCGAGGGTAGGAGTCTTATAGGCGCACTGTGGCGCGCCTGGAACATAAGCCCTCGCCCCCCTGGGGGCGAGAGCAGGAGTCTTATTGGCGCGCTGTGGCGCGCCTGGAACAACTTCCCCCGGCATCATCTCGTGGAGGCCTTCATGCGTTTTAATATCAAACACTCGTTCTTGATCCTTTGCGGATTGGCACTAACTCTCGCCTGGGCGCTGCCGCTCGCCGCAGTGGACCGCACCTTGTGGCAGATTGGCACATTCGATCAGTCGTCCTATGAATTCAAGTGGCATCCCAATCGCTCCAACCCCGATGCGAACCCCGTTTTTACGGTGGGGAAGGACGATGCCACCAAGGGCTGGCCTTCCGGGCAACCGGGCTCGATGAATAAAGATGCGGGGTCCAAGCCGCATCCGTACACAATACTTTTCAACTTAAGTGAACCGCCGAAGGGCGTTTATCGGCTGGATGTATCAGTGATTCTTTCCCGCACGCGGATCCCTGCTCTTCAAATCGAGGTGAATGGGAAGTCGGGGTTGTTCTACTTCCATCGCAAGGTGAGCTACTACCCCGGCGACTCTGGCGCCGACTCTCCCATCTTCGGCGGCGACCGCGAGCAGTTTGAGCTTCCCGCACGACTCTTCACGTTGGGTGAGAATAAGCTAGTTCTGACCGCGGTGGACAATCCCAAGAAGGGAGATGCAGACTCGTGGCTCTCCTATGACGCTCTGCAACTCATCCAGGACCCGGCGGGGAAGCCAACAGAGCGTCCGCAGGTCAGCATAGAACCAACGATTTTTTACATACCTCAAAATGGGGGTGTGGCTGAGCTCGCCAACATCGTGGCTAGCCCAAACATTCCCGTCAATCAAGGCGAAATCTCGATCGCTCTTGCTGGACAAAATATCCAAACTGACATTTCTACCTCTTCCGACTTTGGCCAGTGGCAGAAGGAACTACCGGTCCCGGAGCTAAAAGGTCCCACCGAAGCCACGGTCACGATTCGCATCAATGGCAAGAAGTGGACAAACAGTCTCACTCTAACCCCGCGGCGCAAGTGGACAACCTACGTTGTTCCCCACGCCCATCTGGACATCGGCTTTACGGACTACCAGGGCAAAGTGGCGGAGATTCAAAATCGGAATATCGATAAGCTGCTGGACGAAATTGACGCTCACCCGGAGATGCGCTTCAGCCTCGATGGCTCCTGGATAGTTCGCAATTATCTGGCTTCTCGCAACCTTCAGGCGCGCACCCGTTTTCTCAACTTCGTGCGCGAGGGCAAAATCGCCGTTCCCGCCCAGCTTGCCAACCTCATGACCGGCTACCCCACCATGGAGGAGCTGATTCGCTCCACAGATTACTCCGCTCAGTTGCACCGGGAAGAGAAAATCCCCTTCAATTACGTCAATATTACCGACGTTCCCAGCTACACATGGTCTTATCCCTCGATGCTGCATGCGCTTGGAATCAAATACTTTCTGGCCGCAAGCAACAACGATCGGGCGCCGATTCTGCTCCACGGCCAGTGGAATGAGCAATCTCCCTACTGGTGGCAGGGACCTGATGGCAACAAGGTCCTGATGTCCTACTCCCGCCAGTATTCCCAGCTCTGGTTTGTCTGCGGGCTGCCGGCGCAGGAAGCGGCATGCGAGCAATCACTGCCGACATTCTTCCAACAATATGAGGCTCCCTCTTACAAGCCGGATGCGGTGCTGATGTACGGCAGCCAGTTCGAGAACACGGATCTGATTCCCGGCGAACCCGAGTTCGTGCAGAAGTGGAACGCCAAATATGCTTATCCCAAAATGATCCTGGCAACTTTCCCCGATTACATGCGCTACATTGACGAGCACTTCGGCGCCGAACTCCCCACCGTGGTGGGTGATGGAGGCCCCTACTGGGAGGATGGCTACGGCACGGACGCGCATTACCTTGCCATCGACCGCTCCACCCAGCAGCGCGCACCCTCGGCGGAAAAACTGGCTGCGATTGCAACCTATCTCCAGAAGAACGTGTCAGGGCCCGCCGAGCAGGTTCGCCGCATGTGGGACGATCTGGTTCTCTACGCCGAGCATACGCTCACTTACTGGGGCGGATACTCGCGGCCCGACAGCGAGGAAACGCTCCGCCAGTTCGCCACCAAAGATCAGTTTGCAGTGGACGGCCACGAGCGCGTGAACGCCATTCTCGATCAGGGTTTGAGCCAACTGGCCGACCAGATTCACGTTCCGGCCCCCGCGGGTGTCGTCTTCAATTCCCTGAGCTGGACGAGGAGCGAGCTGGTGGAGACCGATCTCGACGACGGGGTTGACATTGTTGAGTCACCCGACCGCGCGCCGGTGCCAATGGAAGTTCTCGCTCACCATGAAGGCTACGACCGCGTGAGATTTTTCGCCCGCGATGTCCCCTCGCTGGGTTACCGCTGCTACCTGGCGGCGCCACGGAAAGACCGTAAGGCAACGCGCCCGGGCGATGAGGCGCTACCCACCTCGAACATCATTGAGAATGCCTACTATCGGATTGAGGTGGATCCGGCGATGGGAGCCATCAAGAGCGTTTATGACAAACAGCTCAGCCGCGAATTGGTGGACCCTGCAAGCCCTTACCAATTCAATCAGTATCTCTACGTTTCGGGCGGGGATGGGGAGACGCAATTGATCTATTTGCGCAAAGCGCTCCCACTGGCGAATCTGACGGTGGGCACTTCCAGCGGCGGCCAGGTGACGCGTGTGCGAAAGACTTCATATGGCCAGGTGCTGACCTATGAAACGAGCGGGCCGCACGCGCCCTCCATCCAGTCGGAGGTGATCCTTTTCGACCAGGAAAAGAAGATTGAGTTCATCAACCGGTTGCACAAGGACCCGATGAATACCAAGGAGGCCGTCTATTTTGCCTTCCCCGTGGCCGCTACCCAGCCTGACTTCAGCTACGAAATTCAGAACGGGTCGGTGGACCCGGCCCGCGATCAACTTAAAGGGGCAAACCCGGCATGGTTCACCGTGCAGCACTGGGTAAAGGTCGCTTCCCCCGATTTGAGTGTCGGCCTGGTGCCCGTTGATTCACCGCTCGTAACCCTGGGCGATATCGTTCGCGGCACGTGGCCTGAGAGCTTTCAGGCAAAGAGCGGCACCATCTTCTCCTACGCGCTGAACAACTACTGGCACACCAATTTCCGTCGCGTGCAGAGCGGCGATTTTGTCTTTCGCTACGTGATGACCAGCGGGCAGCAACTCAACCCCGGCGACCTCGCGAGGCTCGGACGCGCCGCCATGACTCCTCTGGAGCTTGGGCAATTGATGGAGAATGACAAATTTGGGAATCCCGACCGGCCGCTGACCACTTCGCCCACCAGCTTCCTCAACGTGGATGCGGCGAATGTGACCGTGGACAACTGGAAAGTGGCTGAGGATGGCAATGGGACCCTCGTGCGCCTGCTTGAAACCGGAGGCGTTGCCACCGTGGCGCACGTGACTCTGCCGCTCTTCAACCTGCAACGAGCGTGGTTGGTGAATGCCGCCGAGGAGGGTCAGCGGGAGCTTGAGGTCAAAGGACATTCTGTGGAAGTGAGCCTGAAACCCTATGAATTAATTACGCTGCGAATTCTCGCGCCCAAACAGCCGTAGAGCTTGGGGTCTGTCGATTGTTGCAAGATTGAGTGACAAAGCCCCCCTCACCCCCGCCGCAAGCTCGGAATAATGCAGCACGGGGACAACCGGGGACATGAAAATTGCCGGACTTTGCCAGACGATATTTTGCCTGACGATCCCGATAAGCGAAATCCGAGCGAATTGGGTCCCCACTTCGCCGCGAGTATCTTCAAGCCAGTTTGGCGCCGTCCCGGGTCACATCAAATTTCTTCCCCTGGTACTGAACATTCACCAGTCTCGCCGTGGGATCAAAATCGGCCAGGTGAGACTTAACGCGAACGCCCTCGTAGAGCGTCAGCTCCGCGCCAAAAATTGTGTCGATTACCAGATCCGCAAAGCTGCCGCCGGAAACGCAGCACCAGTCGTTGCCGTAAGGCTGATCGAGCGGGCACTTGAACGCGCCGCCATTTTCAGTGGGGAAGATCGACTCCACAATGTGCGCCTGGCCAAAGGGTCCCTGATTGGCCGACTTGGCGAGACCCTTTAACCAGGTGGCGACGCGCGTGGGCTGGTCGATTTTATAAAGTCCCTTCGCGGTCATCGATGGCCATGCCGTGTACGCGCCCAGCCAGCTATGGTCGGCGCGAAGGTTCCACGTGGCGTCAACGTCGCCGGGCGATAGCGCGTGCATCCACAGTGGTGTGTGCAACTCGCTCCAGAAGAATCCGCTGATCTCCTTCTTCTGCTTTTCACTCAGATCGTCAACCATGGTGTCCAGCACGGTCAGGAGGTCGTAGCAGTGGCGAACCTCGTTGAAGGTGCCGTCCGGCTGCCCTGCCTTCCACCACCCTTTTCCCTCCACATAAAGCTGGGCGTTGATTCGCGCCGCCAGATCTTTTGCCTCTGAGCGCAATTGCGCGGCGCGGGTGGAATCGCCACGGCGTTCCAACAGCGCGGCAACAAATCGCATTCCATAAACATTTCCCGCATTCATCGCAGCAACTTCGTGCAGCCAGGTGCTGACCACTTCCAGCAGATCGTCAAGCTTGCCGTAATCCGCCAGGCCGTGGCCGAGTTTATCGAGCGATTTCCAATAGAGGGCGTGGTCCACCAGATGTTCAACGGCGGGCTTGCCTGCGATGGTCTTGTCGAGCCAGGCCATATCGCCGGTAACGCGCAGGTAATCGTGCGCGCAACGCAGGATGCCCATGTCGTTCACGGCGTACCACGGTCCCACACCCTCGCCGGTGACGTAATCGGTGGCGAGGTGCTGATGCATGTCCTGAATCATCCAGTTTTCCAACATGCCGCGCAACGCTTGGGGATCGAGAAGCGAAAGGCTGAGCGATGTCAGCATAGCGTCCCAAATAAAGCTCAGCGTGGGACAGAAATGGGGAATCGTGGTGTATGCCGGGCCATAGGTGGAGGCCGGCGAAATTCGCCGATTGACAAGGATATTCATGAAACCTGTGTGATACAGCTTCCAGAGTTCGCGATTGCTGGTGATGAGTTGCGGAAGATGCCCGGAAAATTCCGAATTCCCCGGGGTGAAGGCGGAGCGCAACAGGCTTGCACACTGTTGCTGATTCTCTTTGTGCAATTTTTCAAAGCCCGCTTGCTGCCGGTCGTAGAGATCAAGCGTGGCCTCCACGCCTTCGCCGATGGCGTTGATGTAATGGAACGTGCGTGCCTCGCCCGGATTCAAGGAGATCTCACTCACCAGCATTCTTCCCCGCTCGATGCGGACGGGAAGAGGCGAAATGCCCTGCACGGAAACCGCCTGGCTATGCTGCGAGGCAAAGATGACGCAGCCGTGAGAGTCGCTGGCCGTAATCTTGTTGTCCCCCTCCGACGACGCAGCGCCCAGCCAGGATTTTTCGCGCTGCACGGCCACGCCGGCCCTCATATCGAATCCGAGGGATAGGGTGCGGCGTTCGTGGCTTTCATTCTTAACCGTAATCAGCTCCGCGGCGGATTGCTGCTTCGAGGGCATAAACGTCTCAGTGGTAAATCGAATGCCCTGCGCCACCGTCTCCCTGACAATCTGATGGGGATACCACGTGTAGGCAACTTCACCTGCGGGCGGGGGGAAGGAGGTCAGAACCTGGCCATTCATGAAAATTTCGCAGGTGATCAGATTCCCCGGGCTGAAGGGCATTTCCGGAACCCCGCAGCAGATGAACGGGGGGAAAGCGATCGCCGTAATTCCCGAGACCGATTTGGCGGCTTGCAGGCATCCCCATTCATTGTTAGCCAAAGGGGGATTGAAGAGATCGCGAAAATGATGCACCAGTTTATCGCTCGCAAGATCTGCTGGGGTGGGAATGGCGGGGAGTGGCGCCCCTCCCGGCGCCGGCTGCGCGGCAGGGCGCGCCGATCCGCTGATGATCATGGGGGCTGCGATCGCCGGCGAAAGCGCCGCGCCGGTTGCGCCCAGTTTAAGAAATTCTCTACGGTCGATTGAACGTCTATCACTATTTTCTGGATCCTTGCGGGTTGCATCTTGAGTGGACATGGGAAATTCCTTTGGGTGGCGGGATGTGAACGGCATGCGGCACCACCCCCGGCGCGAACGCGCCGCCCCTCCTCATCTGAGGAGGGAAGCCCGGCAAAACTCCCCTCCTGATTCAGGAGGGGTGGCGCCTTGGGCGCCGGGGTGGTTACAGGGGCGCCGGGGGTGGTAACAGGCTCAGGAACATGCCGGGCTTATATCCGGCCTAACTCAGCAAACGTCATCGCAAACAGACGGAACTCAACGCATACAACAGAACTGCTACAACAAAACCGCACCATTACTTCGCAGGATAGTTTACCTGCAAAGTCAGGATTTCGAACGGATGAATCGGCGCGGTGACGGTGTCGTCTACAACTTTCAACTCCGGCCCCTCGGGCTTTTCCATAAGATTGGTAACGGTTGCTCCTGTAGCTCCCTTAGGCACATGGATTTGAACGTCGCCGGACTTTCCCGCCCATTCGTAGACGCGGAAGATCAGAGCGTCAGCGTCCTCAGCTTTCTTCACCGCCGTCAGCACCACATTCTCCGGCGTCACGGTGATGTAAGGATGCTCGGCCGGCAGACTGCCCGTGTGGGCTTCCACCTGCATCGCCTTCAATTTGTAGTTGTATTCGTAACCGTGCCGCACGGTCAGCGCCTGCTTCCAATCGCCGCCGTGTGGATAGAGCGCGTAATGGAAATGTTGATGCCCGCGGTCGGCATCCGGATCCGGCCACGTGGGCGAGCGCAGCAGTGTGAGGCGGAGAACGTTGTCCTTATCGTCGTAGCCATACTTCGATTCGTTCAGCAGGCTGAAGCCATGTTGCGTGTCACTCAAATCAGCCCAGCACTGTGCCGGCACTTCAAACTGTGCCTGCTCCCAGCTATTGTTCCGTGTGGTGGCCCGCTGGATGCTGCCGTAAGGAATCTCATAGGTGGCCATGTTGCTGGTCGCGGCCAAAGGAAATGCGGCTTTCAGCAACACATGCGTCTCATGCCAATCGATATCATTTGAAACATCCACCTGGTCCGCGCCATCTTCCAGGGTAATTTCCTGTACGAACTTTAAGCTCTGCCAGGTGCGCGTCACGCGAATGGCGGCTTGCAATGGTCCCTTCTCAATCAGTTCGACTGAATCCGCGTTCGTAATCGGTGTAAAGTGATCGAGCGTTCCGGGATCGATATTCCACGCGTCGTATTCCTTGGGCGTATCCTTGAATGTCTGCAACTGATTGCCGCACGCGCCGGCCGCCAGCGCTTCAAACTTCGTCTTCTTGTCGTAAAGGCTGGTGATGCAGCCCGTCTGCTTGTCCACCGTAACTTTCAGGTTGGAATTTTCAAGAGTCAGCCCGTCCGCTTTCAGATCGCTGGCAAACGGTTTCGCGCCGGAAACAACATGCAGCAATTGGTATCCCATCGACGGCACATCTTTCGCGAGAATCAGCAATTTATAGCTGTTGGTTTTGGCGTCGCTCTTTAACACCTTCGAAGGCACGATGCGGTTGGATGAATCCAGGACGGAGACGCCACCCGCAACCGGCGCAGGCATTTGCACGTCAACCTCCACGGGCCCGGAACGCAGCCACCCCAACGGATTGAACACCAGCACCGGCACGCCGGCAGCAACCCTGGTGTTGACTTCCGCCGCCAGCGTCTTCAGCGCCTTTTGC
>PLSX01000118.1:25736-46716 GCA_003165315.1 Acidobacteriota bacterium | reverse complement strand
GTTGAAGGTGATCTTCTTCCACGCCGCGGTGAGTTCTTCGCCCGGATACCGATTGCCTTCCAGCCACGCGAGCGAGGCCACCTTCTCCGCGTTCAACGCCCATTCGGAACTCTCGCGCATGTTGCGTTTGTGGTCGGCCTGCGTGGTCATCACGCCGCGGTGGTACTCAAAATACATCTCACTCTTCCATGTGGGAATGGCCACCTGGCCCTCAGCGGGAGCCGGAGGCGGGTGGTATCCTTTTGCGATCGAGGTGTAATCCCACTGGGGCGAATCCGCGGCAATCTTGCTCTCAATGCCGGTAAAGTAGCTCTGCGCGGTCCCGAACTGCATCTTGGGGACAACCTTGTCAGGCTGCATCCAATGCACTCCCTCATCCAGGATCGCCCGCGTCGGCCCACCGCCGTGATCTCCGATCCCATAGAGGTCCATTATTTCTTTGATGCCCGTCGCCCGCTGTGCCCCCACGGACAGTCCGTAGGAAAGCCGCACCGGATTCAAATTGTCATTGGCATAGTCATTGGGGAAATAGGTCAGCACCTTGCTGCCATCGGGCGATTCCCACCAGAAGAGCTTGAAGGGAAGCTGATTGGTGTCGTTCCACGTCATTTTTTGGGTCACGAAGTAATCCACGCCGGACTTCTTGTAAATCTGCGGCAACTGCCACGTGTAACCAAAGGAATCAGGGTTCCAGCCGATGCGCACATCCACGCCATAGGCTTTTTGGAACCAGCGCTTGCCCACCAGCAGGGAGCGGACGGTGGACTCACCGTCGGGCATGTTCAGATCAGGCTCCACCCACATGCCGCCCACGATTTCCCAGCGCCCTTCCTTGATGCGCTGCTTGATCTCGTCATTGATCTGCGGATACTTGTCCGCCATCCAGGCGTTGTATTGGGCCGCCGACTGGGTGAAGGTATAGTCCGGATATTCGTTCATCAATTGCAGCGCGGTGCTGAAGGTCCGTTTGACCGTGTCCACCGTCTCCGTCCAGGGCCACAGCCATGCCGCATCGATGTGGGAGTTTCCGGTGAGGTGCGCCGTGGCCTGCCGCATCATGGGCTTCAAACCTTCCAGCGTCGCCTGCGAATCCTTCAGGGAGGCATCGAATTTCGACTGGTCTTTGGCATCCAGCGCCGCCAGGTCGACTGCTCCAATGGCCTTCTCCAGCGTCGCCGTGTCCGTGGGAGCGTCTTTGGAAAAGCCCGGAATGAGCAAGGCGACAGAGAGGACTTCCAGCCTGAGGTCCTCGGGATTCGGGCGGTTCTCTGCGAAATCGATCTTCAGCTCCGTTCCTGCGAACGTCTTCTTGTCCACTGTGTGCAACAGCTTAACGGCCACCAGGACTTTATCGCCGGGCTTGGCCTTGTCAAAAAGCACAATTGGTTCCAGGTCGTCGCCCAGGGCCACCCGACGTCCGTTGTAGTAAATAATTTCCGGCATCGGGCCGTTGGCATCGGCTCTGAACTCAAACCAAATGCGCGCGCCCGTCAGGTCGTAGCCATGCAAATCTTGGGGAACTTCCACCCAGCGCCGGAACCACACCGCATCGTGCGGGGCCTCCATTTGCGGCTTCACCAACTGCCACGAGGAGTCGTCAAGATCGGGCGATTCACCATGCGCCAGGTCGCCGGCATGGTACCGCCATTCCTCCGCCGGGAGCCGGTTGAGTTCGGTCAGCCGCTGCACTACCGTCTTCGATCGGTCACTGTAGGGTTTAAGAACCTGCGCCGACTGTTCGGCTGTCTGCGCGTAGGCTTGAGCCCCCGCGAGCACGCTAAAAACAAACACAGCGATGGCCACCGCCGCCATGCTCATGCTCAGTACACGCTTTCCGATTTCTGAAAATTGTTTGCTGCTCAAAACATTCATTTGACGACTCCTGATTCATTTATGGAATGCTGACATGGTTCTTGCCAATTGCCCCATCTTGTTTCGGTTTGACGTAGAGGCAGATGCATCCTGGCATCTGGCGGCATAAAGCCGCCTTTACGGATCAACTCACCTCAAAGGTCCTTACTCTCCAGGGTGCGAGATCGAAACTCAATTTACCCGAGTTGTGGGTAACTTCTCCAATCTTTTTCCCCTGGAGGTCGGTCTCAGAGGCATCATGGGCCGGAATGGCCAACTCCACGGACGCGGCTCCAGTTCCGCCCGCAGTCTCCAGGATGCGGACTTCAAATCCTTTCTGCTCCTTTTGGCGGAACACCATCAGATGGGCATTTTCCGGTTGCACGGTGATAAAACTCTTGCGCGGGGGCAAGGTCCCCGACTGTGGCTTGCCCACCACGGTGATGAGGTTCTGGCTGAATTCATCCGCCGCCCGCACACGGTCCGCATGAGTGAAGCTGCCACTGTGAGGCCGCAAAACGTGGCGGTATTCGGAATAGCGGGGCCAGCCATACTCGGCGGAAAAGTACGATTCCCACTCGCGCATAATCAAGTTGGAGAATACCCCGCCCGGTTCACGTTTGAAATACTGTGTTCCCGGGTGAACCACCAGCAGGCCGCCGTTCGAGCCCACCAGATCAACAAACGTGCGCGCCTGAAAGTACGGGCGCACAGTCTCCTCAATCCCCAGGGGAAAGTCGCGGACAACGGTGGTGGCATTGAAGCCCGGGGCGAAGTCGAGCCAGTATCCATTCTTGATTTCGGCGGGGAAACGGCCGTCTGAGCCCAGCGCGTCGGGCGCGGGGGGAATTTGCGCCAACACGCGGCTGACGACTTCCACACAAGGCGATCCGGCGCAAAGCGTAACCCAGGTTTCAAACTTCAAGAGCTGCCAGTCATGGTGCGTCTTCACCGTGGCGCGCAGAGGGCCTCTTTCCGCCCATTGAATGGAAGAATTCACATTAGCGTCCCAACCCATTTTGCCCGAGGGAGCAGACAGCTTCCCCGTCCCTTCATAGGCCGCATTGGATTGCGAGCTGTCAAAGGAAGCAGGAATTTTCAACCCCTTCTGGTGGTACTTTTCCCGCACCATGACGTTGAACAGGCCGTAATCCTGATTCGGAGTGCCCCGGAATACAGGGAAAGCACCCTTGCCGCCATCCAGCATCTCGCGGCCGGTGCGCTTGTCAACAAGGCTGATGATGGCGCCGAATTTGGGGCTGAGCCGGACTTTCAAATACTCGTTCTCAAGCACCAATTTAGCTTCGTCAATATGAAGATCGGTGGCGGCGGGCGGCGCGGCATCGGGAGCAAATTCCAGATAGTAGGTGTCGTAGCCGACGCTGGGGACCTTATCGGCCTTGAATGCCACGTCTGCCACGCGCAGGTTTCCCTGATCATCCTGATCGCTCTTGATGATTTGGGAAGGCACCACGCGGCCGGACCCATCCTTCATGACAATGTCTTTGATGTTGGCCTGTGGTGGAATCACGCGTCCCGTGGTGGCCAGATCCGTGCGCTCCCAGGCGCAGGGATTGAAGACCGTCACCACCAGAGGCCCCTGCTGCGCTGCCGCGGAATTGACCTGGCCGGAAACGAAGCCTAGTGAATTGGACAGGAGTTCCCCGCCCTGCTGATCCGCGGAATCCAGGTGGTTGTAACCCATCGCTCCCCAGGTGAAATTGTGCTTGTCTTCAATGCGGTCAAGCGGGGCCATGCGGTCGCCCTGCCAGCGCGAATACTCGCATAGGCCCACATCGTGGCTTTGTGCCGTCAGGAATTCCTTCCACGCCTTCTCCAGTGCGGCGGCATGATTGATTCCGCCCAGAGTTGCGGCCAAAGCATCAAAGCGCTCCGCCGCGAGCAACTTGGCCTCCACCTTGCGGTCCATCACCCGGACCTGGTCGCCGCCCAGTCCCCACGTGAGGAGCTTTCTCCAGGCATCCATGTTGAAGTAGACGGGGTCGGGGGCGGCACTGCTGCCATAACGGTCAAGATAGTCCTTGCAGGTGACAAACTCCACCGGGAATTGCTCCGATATTTTCTGATATTTTTCCGGAGTCTTGAGGTAGGAGGGTTGATCGGGCGGCTCCCACCCAAACTCTTCCCAGGTGAAGAGCAGCGGCTTGCCCAGGACCCGCAGCTTCTTGAAGGCAGCGGAGGTGGCCAGCTTGATGAGGTCGGGAGAATACCCAAAGAGTGAGTTCTTGGGAATGCAGGGAATGGTGACTCCGTCCAGTCCCTTCCAGTGGAAGGCGTTGACCTCCAGCACAGGAATTCCAGCCCTGCCCCAGGTGTCAACCTGCGCAAGGCTGGCATAAGTGTAGCCGGCGCCAAGTGCAATCTGGGGGATTTGCGGGTGGGAGAACTCCTCCTCATCAAGGAAGGTGGCCACTTCATAATCCAGGGCTTTGCGAATCGTATTGCGCCCGTAAACAAGCTGGCGGATGTTGGATTCGCCGCTGAACATCGTTCCCATCGGCTGGCTGTAAGTGCCGCCAATCAACTCAACTCGATCCTCCGCCAGGTACTTCTTGAGGCGAGCGGTGACCTCAGGAAATTTTTCCGCCATGAACTCGTAAGCACGCGCATCCAACTCCAGGCAGGTTTTGACGTGGGGCGAACGGTCCGCCATTCCCATGGCGTCTTCAGCCGAGAGCACGCAGGACTCAATCCCCAACTGCCAGCCAATGCCAATGTAGCTCCAATGATTGCACAGGGTGATGCAGATGCCCTGGTCGCTTGCCCCCGCATTGGCCATAACTCCGCCCGCGGGATTGAACAATGCCGTCGTGACGCCACCTACCACACCGAGCTTTACGAATTCCCTGCGCGTGATCTCGTGGTTCTTCAAGTCGTGCCCCCGATCTGTTCTGGTGATTGTGTTCCAACCGATTCATCGATGCAGAGACCTGGCAAGTCTGGCGATGAGAAGGGCAATGAATTTCCCGCAATTCACTTTGCCGATTCCGTTGCCAAAGGAATTGACAAGGTGCCCACCTTCCCCGACTTAACATTCCGTACCAGCTGCCTCAGGACCGTCGCATTGCGGGGTATCTGCAAGGTGATCTGCAAATTCAGGCCATCGCGCACTGCGGCATTATACGTCTGGGGAAGCATATTGTATTCCGCGATCTGCGAAATGATGAAACCAGCCTGTTTTCCATCAGCCGTCGCAAAACGGGCTGCCATTTCCAACTTCCCCGTCCACCGGTCATTTTCCGAAACTAAATCCAAGCTGCCCACGTCCAATGACATTTGCATCGTAAGGGTATCGCCCGCGCGGTCGGCTTTGACGGTGATGGGAATGGCGGTGAAATCCAGTGGGCTCGTCAGCGCCTGCGCGGTGGTGTTCTCGTGATTTTGGGCGCCGGATTCAGCGAGCTCGTCGAGGTTGTACCCCTCCGGGTGCCGCAACTTGACCCCGGGGCGACTCACCTGAACTCGAACCTTGTGAAAACCCGGCCGGGCGTCTCCCGTCGGGGAAAAGCCAATGGTATAGCTGTAGCGGATGTCATCAAGGGCGTTGCGCATTCCAACATCAAGGTCATTGCGATTACACCAGGCGAACCCGCCGGTTCGTGAGGCAAACTACTCCAGGGTGGGGATCTTAATCTTGGCGTTTGGTTTTGAGGAGAACCCCTCGGCGTCGATCGAGTATACAGCCACGTCGGCATTGTTCAATGCATGGATGGCACGCCAAATATTGCTGTTATAAGTCGATTCATCCGGGTGGGTGCCTTCGATAACTCTCTCATTGATGCTGGAGGGAAAGCCTGTGGAAACCCAGATCAGGGTCTTACGGCCAGGCACGTTGGCCAGATGGTTCGCAATCTCCTCAAACGCTTGCAAGGTTTCCAGAACGCGTCGAACCAGAAGGAATGCATCTTCCTCATTGCCGAGGCCGGCGCCTATCTGCCTCGAACGTTCGGAGCGGTCTTGGTCGGATAAAGAAATGTTGACATCGCTAAACGATGCCGTCCCAAAGTCCAGCAATTCGTGGGAATCGCCGCGCAAGGCCGCCAGCTTCTTCAATAGCAGCGACCGGTCAGAGGTGAAGTCCGTAATAACCCGCAGCCTACGGTCAAGCACGCAGAGAGAAACTCTGTCATCCGGGCCGATCTTTTGGAGCATCTTGACAGCCTGCTGGCGGGACTGAGCCTGGTCCGTCCAGGATGTGTTGAGCCAATCGAGGAGCACCACCGCATAACCACTGCGAGCTCCCTGCGTTTGCGCGAACTGGTTGGTAAAGACGTCGGGCGGAAGCGAATGAGACGTAGTGGCAATAGTGGGAGTTTCAGCCACGAAAATACTGATGGGACGCTTCTTGCCGTTATCCAATACTTCAAAATCTTCCTTCTTCAGGTCCGTCACCGGCCGCCCTTCTTCGTCTTGAACGACCACGCTCATTTGGACCAGTCTCGTAGTGGACCGGATGACCAGCCCCTCCGGCTTGTCAACGGCCGGGGACCGCACTGCGACCACCAGAACCAATACAACAAAGATTGGAACCAGTCGCCAATGGAATTCGAAACGAGGTAAAGGCAAGGGTACTGCTGGCATAGGAATCTCAATATCGTAACCGGACTCGCCCACGCATCACGACCCGAGGCAATAATCAAACTGGCGGGAGCATTTATCCTTCAACTAACGCTTTCCCCCCCTCCGCGCGTTGCCGACTCGACTCGGACAGAGTAGTTAGCACCAGAGATGGGTGGTGTCAAGGAGTCAAATGCTCAGGTGCAAAATGGCCGAGTCTGTTTGGAAAGCGAGCGCGGAAATTCGCCGGACGAAATGTCTTGAAACTCTATCGATGACGAAAAATGTCCGCCAAATGGTCCGAAAGTCTGGAGAAATCTCTTTGACAAAGTTTTTCCGGTGGTATCATCCCGCCGTAAACAGCCTTGGAGCGATTCCCCTCGAACGGTGTCCCAATTTTCCCTGAGGTGCTGAATCAAACAAATTTTCTCGAATCCGCAGTTCGCCACGCCCTTGGCTGGCAAAGTCTGTTTTCCTCGAATTCATCAAAAAATCATAAAGGAGGTCTTTAATGAAGCGACGCAATTTTCTTAAAGCTGGCGGGGCCATGGCGGGAGCCTTGGCGCTGGAGAGTGGACTGTACCCCTGGCGAATCCCCATGCTTCTGGCCGCTGCTGACAATACCGGCGCAGTGAACAATCCCAACCTGGCCGACCCCAAGTTGGGAGCGAAGGCAACCGCATCTTCTCATTCCACCACGCCTTCCTGGGGCTATCTGCCAGAGAACGTATTTGAATCGATTTCGGGGCAGGCCCTCATGCTCACGCCCACGTTGCAAACCAGTTGGGAAACCGAGAATGAAACAATCGGCGCCTGGCTGCAAATCACGTTTGCCGAGGAGCAGATGGTGGGCGAGCTGTGGATTCTTTCCAAGCCGCATCCTTACGACCTGGTGCTCGACCCCTACATGCGTGGTGGGAAGATGGCGACGCCGCGCAAAATCACCTGCTCGCTTGCCGGAAGCAGTTCCATCACGGCCGAGCTGCGCCAAACCCGGGACTTTCAAATTATCGTGCTTCCCCAAGCGCAAAAAACCAAGTCCGTGCGAATAACGATCAATGAGATTTGGCCCGAAGCTGGCACTCAGGGGACAGGAATAGGAAAAGTCAAGATATTCGCCCAACGCCACGCACCGACTTTTGAGATTTCAGTTTACGAGATGTACGACGCGCGCGACGGAATGGCGGTTCAGTCTGCAACCTTGGAGGTCGTGAATCCAGGCGCGGTGGAGGTGGATGGGAGCCTTCAGATTTCGCAATCCGGAAAACTTCTGACGACGGTCCCGATCGGCGCGTTTCCTACCCAATCGGTTTCGCGGCATGAGGTTTGGGTCCCCGCAACCTTCGAGGACCAAACCATGGAGTTTAAGATCGTCGATAAGAACTCCGCCTTCAAGGTCACGCGGAAATTAAAGGTCCCGGCTTACCACTCCTACTTTAATGGCGGCACTTTCGACTTTTTCACCACCAACCACAACGACCTTGGCTGGCTGGATACCCAGAAAGTGACGGCCGATTACCGTTCGGCGGAGATCATCCTGCCGGCGATTGATCTTCTGCAAAAACATCCGGAATTCCGCTATTCCATGGAGTCGGTCATTTACTTGACAGAGTTTTTGGACCGGCATCCAGAGAAACGCGATGAGTTGGCGCAGTTGATGCTCGACAAGAAGATTGTTTGGGGCGCGTCTTACGTCCAAAACCTGGAAGGAAAGGTCGGCCCGGAAAACCTGGTCAGGCAGTTCTACCTGGGCCGCCGCTGGCTGAGAAAGAACTTTCCCGGCTGCGACACCATTCATTATCGCAAGACTGATCCTCCCACCATGACGTGGCAGATGCCCCAAATCCTCACCAAGGCTGGGGTCAAGTACGCGGTTCAAGGACGCTTCCCCTTTGGCTTTTATAACTGGGAAGGGCCGGACGGATCGCAGATTTTCGTGTTTGCATTCCGGTATGGCGATCCGCACACCCTTCCCAATCCCAAGGGAAACCTGGGCTGGCTCCCCTATGCGGACGAGCGCGAAGATTACTACCAGGCTCGGAAATTGCCGGCACAACTGATTTTTGATTTCAATGGCGACTACCTTCCGCCACCGCCGTCGCTGATTCCCTACGTGGCTGAGGAAAACGCGGCCATGAAGCGGTTTGCCGACGTCTGGAATCAGCACTATCAGGGGCAGCCCGCTCGTCAGATCACGCCTCCGGTGCTGCGCTTTGTACAGGCCGAAGGGATGCTTGAGGATTTAACCCGGCATGAATTGGACATCGAGACCGTAAAGGGTGAATGGCCGCTCAATTGGGCCTACTACGATGAGCCCGGGCACAGGAAGGGACTACTCGCCGGCCGTCTTGCTCACAACCAGATCCTGATGGCGGAGCGGCTGTTCGCAGGCTTGCTGCAATCGGGCGCGTCCACTGCCTATCCGGTGAAAGGCTTTGACGATGCCTGGAGAAGCAACTGCTGGCCCGACCACGGCTGGGGTGGCAATCGCGGAACCGTTACCGACGCCGTGTATATCGACTCCTACGTGAAATCCAAGGATCTGGCGGACAAGCTGCTGTCGGATGCTGGCGCCAGTCTGGCCCAGGCCCTACCCCCGAAGTCCACTGAGCAGCTAACGGTGGCCATCTATAACCCACTTTCCTGGCAGCGAACCGACGTGGTCCGTTGCACCTTTACCAAGCCTGCTGGTTGGAGTGGCTTTGCCCTTCGCGACAAGGAGGGAAAGAATATCCCCTGCCAGGTTTTGGGCGACGAGGCCGGCACGGGAGTCACGCAAATTTCATTTTTGGCGGAGAATGTGCCTTCCGCCGGATACACAACGTATTATCTCGAGCAGGCCGCCGCGCTTCCTGCCAAGGCAACGCCTGTTTCCGGCGAGACACTGGAAAATGAACACCTGCGAGTCGTGCTGGGCGCGGGTGGATTAAAGAGTCTCTACGACAAACGGCTGAAGCTTGAGATGCTAAAGACTGACAAGTTCTTTGGCGGCGAGATCCTCCAATTCACAGCGCCGGGCTACGCCTGGGACGATACGGAGATTGTCACCACCAAGGATTTTGACAAAACCAGCAGCCACGAATTTCGCACCATCAGCTTTGAAAGAGGGCCGGTGGTGACCACGACGGTGCGCGAAGCCAAATTTGCACACTTCAAGTTGCGCCAGGCATTCCACTTGTATCCTCAACTGGACCGGGTGGAAATCGAGGTTGACATTCTCGATTGGGACGGCCCCCAGGCGCATGAATTACGGGCGGTGTTTCCCATCAATCTCACCAAGCATTTCCGCCTCAGCTACGAAGTTCCATTCGGAACGGTGGAGATGGGCAAGGACGAAATCGATTTCTCCGATCTGCCGGGAAATCTCGACTGCCAGTTTGTATCGGCGGTTTACGGTGGTGACAGGCCCCTCCCCTTCCGCGAAGCCATCAATTGGATAGATGCCTCGTCGGACCGTTACGAGAAGTACGGGTGCCTGGCCGCCTCGGATTGCACGGTACACCTGTTCGAAGACCAAACGGATAATCCTGTCGCATATCCGATTCTTCAACATGTGCTGCTCTCCTCACGCAAGAGCCAGGCGTGGAATCCGGATTACTGGTTCACCCAGGCGGGAAGCTATCATTACCGCATGGCACTCTACCCGCACCAGGGCGGATGGAGAAACCGGTACCGCGACGGCATTGCCTTCAACTATCCCCTTCTTGCCTACGTGGCTCCCGGCAATAGCAATGGATCGCTGCCCGCCACAGGCGAGTTCCTGCGCCTCGAACCCAGCAATCTGATCATGACCGCACTGAAGAAGTACGAGGATGATGATTCCATATCGTTGCGCTTCTACGAGGCCGAGGGGCGCGAAAACGAACCCGCTCACATCAAGCTGTTTCGGCCCATCAAACAGGCTTGGAAGACGAACCTGATTGAGGAGGAAGCGGAACCAATCACCGTCAACTCCGATGGCACCGTGAAACTCGATGTGAAACCCTGGGAGATTGTAACTCTCAAACTGCTGGTCTGAACCCATCCTGAGGGCGGCAGGCGCTGACCGTAGGCGAATGCCGCCCCTTCTGCCAAGACACTCCCGCTGTAGGTTTGTTGTAGGGCGGTCGCAGACCGCAAGTCACCACCGAGGTATAGCGCGAACCCGCGGGCTGGGAGCGGGGCGTTATTGGCTAAGTATGCCTAATATACTAGACAAAAACCTTGAAAAACCATTAAAAGCCTAATATATTAGTCGCATGCTTACCTTGTCCGCCATCGGCGCGCAGATTGCGGCCCGGCGCAAAAAACTGGGCTTCACCCAAGCCGAATTGGCCAAAAGGGCTTCCATTAGCAGGGCTACGCTTGATGCGCTGGAGAATGGCCGCAGCGGGGAGTTAGGCTTTGCAAAGATCAGCAGACTTCTTTCAGCGCTTGGACTCGGGCTGAAGCTCCAGGAGTCGAGTTCGCAGCGGCCAACTTTGGACGAACTCATAGAAGAGGATCGCAATGATCAAAGTCTGGACCGACGGCGCTGAGTCAGGCCTGCTTGACAGGCGCGGCGACCGTGGCAGCACTTTTGTTTACTTGCCGAATGCGGCGCCCGAGCGAGCAGTATCCGTCAGCATGCCCGTCAGACTTTCCTCCTGGGATACCACTATCGGCTTAATCCCCATCTTCGAGATGAATCTTCCTGAGGGTGTGTTGCGCGAGCGGCTTCGCCTCGCCTTCGCCAAGGCGACCGGCACATTCGACGACTTCGACCTGCTCTCTATTGTCGGGCGTTCCCAAGTCGGCCGCATCCGCTACACTGGGGAGACGGAACAACTGAATGAGGATGTTCCTTTCCAGTCCGTGGACGAGATTCTGGCACGCCGGCGTGACGGAGATCTGTTTCGCTACCTCCTCGACAAGTTCGCATCTTTTTCCGGCATCAGCGGCGTGCAGCCGAAGTTCCTGGTGCGCGATGAAGAGGCATCGGCCGCCTTGAAAGACGCGAAGCCCCGCCTTTCCCAAACCTACCGGGGCGCTACCCACATCGTAAAAATTTGGGAGCCGAACGAATATCCGCAGCTTGCAGCGAATGAACACTTTTGCCTCACCGTGGCGCGGAAGTGCGGGCTCGACGTGCCTCCCTACAGGTTGGCGGAAGATGGCATGGCGCTGGTGATTGATCGTTTTGACCTTCGCCCGGATGGCGCCTATCGCGGCTTCGAGGATTTCTGCGTTCTTAATGCCCGAAGGACCGATGAGAAATATCGCGGCAGCTACGAGACCTCAATCATGAAGCGCTTTCTCGACTTCGCGAATTCCCTGCACGTTAACGAAGATATGGAACGGCTATTCACCCTGATTGCGCTCAATTGCGCCCTTCGCAACGGCGATGCGCACTTGAAGAATTTTGGAATTGTCTACGACCATGTTCTCGGCGAAGCGCGGCTTGCCCCCGTGTACGACCTTGTGACCACTGCCGCCTACCTGCCCAAAGACAGCATGGCACTTACGCTCAACGGAAGCACCCGCTGGCCCGGCTGGAAAGAACTCCGCAGGTTGGGCGAAACTCGCATGGGAGGCACGCCATCCAGGATCAAACAGATTCTGGAGCGCATCGACGACGCTATCTCCCAGACCGCGGCCGAGTTGCGCCTTTACATCAAGCACAATTCCGATTTTGCCGAAGTCGGAAAGCGCATGTTACAGGAATGGGAGAAAGGCGTCTCTCTCTCGCTGCGGCCCATTCTGTAGCCGCCACTTGCAAGAAGCGTGCAACCGGGGTAGCACATACATCGTCTATAATGTGTGCGCCCCCCGCACCGCAAGTAGATTGGAGCACCAACGATATGGTGTGTTCCATTTCCTGCCGCAACCAGAAGGTTCGACTCTTTGCATTAGCGCTCGCATGCTTCACCGTAACCGGAATTTGCGTTGCCCAAGAGCCAACGCCCACCGCTCAAGGCCCGGCGATCAAGGTTCAGGTGCAGCAGGTTCTGGTGCCGGTGGTGGTGACGGACCGCAAGGGCCACTTCATCACCGACCTCAAGACGAGTGATTTTCAGGTGTTCGAAGATGGCGTCGAGCAAAAGCTCGCATCCTTCACTACCCATGAAGACGCAACGCCGGATCTGATCCAGACTGATACCGGAAAAGAGCCTGCCCCGCGTCCCGACGAATCCCAACCCGCTCCCCCGCCAAATACCATCACCGATTCTCGTCCGCGCCATACCTATCTCATTGTCATCGACACGTTGAATTCGTCCCTGGGCAGCTTTGTCTACGTTCGCGAAGCACTGAAGAAATTGTTCAAGCAGGAGCAAGGCGCTGACACGCAATACGCCGTCATTGAACTTGGCCGCACGACCTTTGTGATCCAAAATTTGACCCGGAATCCCAAGGCCGTCCTGGCGGCCCTCGAAAACAAGCAGATCAATAAACCTATTGTATCCAACGAAACTTCGAATTTTGCCCGACAGGAAATTGAATTAAGACAAATGTTGGAAGAGGTTCCCCGGCCTCCCATTGATACAATTCTGGATTGGGCCAACCAAACTGCGCGGGAACGCGACAGGCTGATGAGGAATTTCATCATCGACCTGCACAGCCTGACGCAGCAACTTTCGCAAATGCCGGGAAGACGGGTATTGATCGTGGCTTCAGATGGCTTCAATTTGGAACCTGGCCGCGAACTGTTTGACATGATCGCAACTTTCACCGAAACGCCGAAGTACGCGATGTACAACAAATCTTCCTACCTGTCGGAAGAGATGAAATCCATTGCGAGGCTGGCGACGGCTCAGAATGTGACGTTTTACACGCTGGATTCGCGCGGGCTTTCTTCCCCGCCAGGACCCGATATCAGCGAAAATACAAGGAACGTTGGCACGCAAATGCTGGCGCAAATGACGAGCACCATCGACACGTCAACCATTGAAAAACAGGATCCAATGAACTTTCTCGCGCAAGCCACGGGTGGCATCTTCTATCACAATAGCAACGACCTGCTGAAAGGATTGCACCAAGCCATTGCCGACGGGCGAAGTTATTACGAGTTGGCCTACTATTCTTCCAACCCGGCAATGGAAGGCAAATACCGCGCCATCAAAGTGGAGGTCAAGGGGAAGAGTTTTGTTGTTCGAGCCAAGCCCGGGTATTGGGCGTCGGCGATGAACAATCCGACGATCGCCGCCACGGCTGGCGCACGTCCTTCAACTTCTCTCGATTCCCCTCCCCCAGGAAACATTCCCATGTCGGTTCCTCCTGCCCACGCCAAACCTTTCCTCCTACAGACCGCGCCAGGGACGTCCCTGGTGGACATCCCAACTGCCGAACTCATCCGCATGGTGCCGGAACTCAAAGACCTTCAGCCTGCGGCAAATCAAGATCTGCTGGCCTCAATCCTGCAAAAGGTGGGCTCAAACGTCGCTACGCTATTCACCAACTTTCCCAATGTAACTTCGCGTGAGCAGGTGGTGGAGCAGCGCAGACCCGTTGTGGGAGCTGATCTGAACCAGGTCTTCCAAGACGAGGTCAACCACGACTATCGCTACCTTGCCTTGCCGAACCCCGGCCAGAAGCAGGCGCACCTTAAGGAATACCGAACCGACGCCAAGGGGCGGATGGTGACACCCAACGGCCTCGACAACGGGTATATGATCACGGAAGGCTTCGTTTCCACCCCTGTCTTCTTCGACCCCGCCTATCAGGCGGACAGCAAGTTTCGCTACCTCGGGCAGGAAGTTATTGATAAGCAGACAACGTACGTTGTGGCGTTTGCTCAACTGCCCCGCGCGCGGGTGAAAGACCAGATTGGCATCGGTAATGGGAAGTCACTCTTCGTCCTCACTCAGGGGCTGGCGTGGATCGATCCTGTCAATCTTCAGATCGTCCGGATGTGGACCGGGTTGTTGGCGCCCGTGCCGGAAATCAACCTCCAGGCACAAACAACAAGGGTGAATTTTGCGGCGGTCCGCTTCCAGGGCATGGCGGCAGGACTCTGGCTCCCGCGCAGAGTTGAAGTGGAAATGAAGTTCCCCCAAGTGATTTTTCGCGACTACCACACCTATTCGGAATTTAAACTATTCACGGTACAAACCCAGCAGAGGCAAGACGCGCCGGCGTCGCCATGAGGAGTCCCCATTTGGTCTTGCAGATTTAGCCCTCAGATTTTGACCTATTGACAAAGGCTGCGGTTGGGAGTAGACAAAAGCAATCAAGGGGCAACTCAGTGGGAAGGTGAGCCATGAAGGCGACTCTGGAGAAAAGCCTGGTCCTGATTTTATTTTTCCTCGGAGGGCTGGCGCCCAACGCATCGGCTCAACGTGTGGGCATGGGCCGTGCGGACCCACAATATCCCCAATCGATGGGCCAGCCCGTCCACAATTCTGTAACCGACGACCCGTCCCCGTTGGACGATTCCCTGCAAATAAATGAGAACCCCTTCAAGCCTGGCCACGGCGTGAAAGCCTCGGAAATAAGGTGCTCGATTATTGAATGGGAAAACAACGCACCCAAACCGCTGCTGACGGTTGTTTGTCCCCCGCCTCAGGTCTTTGCGCCGTTACGGGTGTTCCTGAAATTCTCCTGGCTGGACACGAAAGATGTTCCCAAGGAAGCCGCCAAAGTGGTGGCTGAACCGAGGACGGAAACAAAAATCATGCTGGGAAAAGGTGATATCAAAGTCTTTCTGAAGATCTCCAAGGGCGGGGATGATACCGGCAAGGAAAAATGGATGGCCTTTAACGCCCTTCAGGGATTTACGATCATTCCCAGCAAGACGGCAAACACTCCCCGGTAGGAGTTCAGTAAGCTGGCTGCCACTGCAAAGGAAGACCTAAGCGACACCTTTCGTGGCACAAGGAGACAGCATATTGGTCTCCATAAATTGGTCACTGAAATAATGACCATTGTGCTATTTTACACTTGTATTTGACATTGCCCGGTCGTAACATCCCCATTTTATAATTTCGTAGTCGTACGCCGCTTCTGCTTGCTTGGCGATCCAGCGAGTTAGTCATCATGACTGTACGCAAAGTTTCAGACTCCCCTGTTGACCTCCACCAATTCTTGCCCCCCAAAGGAATCAATTTTCCTAATTTCGGTGCCCAATGAAATTGCAATTGTGGATCCTCAGAACCCATCTGTTTTTCGTTCTCGCGGCCTTCCCCGCATTGAATGCTCTTGCCCAAAGCAACACCATACCTGCCCGTGTAAGACAGCCTGTGGACCTGCAAAATCTTGTCACACTGCATGGCAACATCCATCCGCTGGCGCGGCCTGAATATGACCAGGGCGTAGCGCCTGACGACCTGCCCATGGAGCGCATGCTGCTAGTGTTGCAGCGGGGACCAGACCAGGAAGCCGCCCTGCGGCAATTTCTTGACGACCAGCAGATAAAGTCCTCAGCTCGATTTCACCAGTGGCTAACGCCGGAGCAATTCGGCCAGCAGTTTGGCCCAAACGAATCCGACGTTCAGGCGGTGACGGGTTGGTTGTCTTCACAGGGTTTTCAGGTGGCAAAGGTTTCGGCCGGCCGCACCGCCATTGAGTTCTCGGGCTCGGCAGGATTGGTGCGGCAGGTTCTGGGCGCGGAGATTCACAAATTTCGGGTGAAGGGCAACGATTACTGGGCCAATACCACCGACCCGCAGATTCCTGCCGCGCTGGCACCCGTCGTGGCAGGGTTCGCCTCGCTCAACAACTTTCCCGCAAGACCCATGCACGAGAAGCTCCGCAACATTTCGCCGCCCAAAACGGCCGGGAAGGCGCAGCCACTGTTCACATATCCGGTTAATTGTCCGCCCGGAAGCGATGAACAAGGTTGTTACCAGGTTGCCGTGGGTCCCACGGATTTCGCCACTATTTATAACGTTTCACCCCTATGGAGCAAAGGCACGGACGGTACCGGGGTGACTATCGCAGTAGTAGGCGAATCCAACATCAATCCCCAGGACGTGGTGGATTTCCGCGCCATGTTTGGCCTTCCGGCAAATCCTCCGAATATCATTTTGAATGGGCCCGATCCCGGGCTTGCCAGCGACGAGACGGAGGCGGACCTGGATGTCGAGTGGTCCGGAGCGGTTGGGAGGGGTGCAACGATTGATCTGGTGGTCTCGGAAACTACGGAAGCGACACTCGGAGTTGACCTGTCCGCGCTCTACATTATTGATAACGATTTAGCGCCCATCATGAGTGAAAGCTATGGTGTGTGCGAGGCGCAGTCAGGGACGGGCGGGAACATGTTCCATAGCACACTTTGGGAGCAAGCCGCCGCCGAAGGCATCACCGCACTGATGGCGTCGGGAGATACCGGCTCCGCCGTATGCGACCACGACGATCCTGACTTCGGCATATTCGCCGCCCAATACGGCCTTTCCGTCAGCGGCTTTGCTTCCACGCCGTTCAATGTGGCCGTGGGGGGAACGGACCTGAGCATCACCTCGAGCAACATCGCCACATACTTTTCTCAGACGAACACGGCTAACACAAATTCCTCCGCCCTATCCTATATTCCCGAAACCACCTGGAATGATTCTTGCGCGGCCTCCGGATCGCTCACGGGCTGTACCCCACCTCCCTCCACCACCTATCTTGATGACGGCGTATACCTGGTTGCAGGTTCGGGTGGCCCCAGCAATTGTATTAATCCCACGGGTACGTTTCCAAACTTCACCTGCAATGGGAATTATGCCAAACCTTCGTGGCAGACCGGAACGGGCGTACCCAACGATAGCGCGCGCGACGTCCCCGATGTATCGTTGCTGGCATTGGGCTACATAATCTGCCAAATGGATGCCAATGGCGACGATAATGGGAGCTTGACCTCCTGCGATCTCAATGCTCCCTATGACGATTTTCAACTTGTTGGGGGAACTTCTGCTTCGGTACAAGCGTTTGCGGGCGTGATGGCCATGGTCAATCAAGCTCATGGCCGTCAAGGCAATGCCAATTACGTCCTTTATCCGATGGCGGCCGAGAGCGGTGCAAGCTGCAATTCCAACACCGTCTCCGTCACTAATTCCAATTGCATCTTCTATGACGTGACGGCGGGGAACAACTCAGTCATCTGTGCCGGAGGCTCGCCCAACTGCAGCAACTCCAATTCCGCTTCCGGCCAGTACGGCATACTGGTATCGGGCGACCCCTCGGTGCCTGCATTCACAACCAGGACCGGCTATGATCTCGCCACTGGATTGGGCTCCGTCAATGTGGCAAATCTGGTGAATGATTGGAAATCGAACTTCACACCCTCGACGATTACCCTGGCACTCGCGACGAATCCAGCCACAAGCCCCATTACCCTCACCCACGGGCAGCCCATCGACTTCACCATCAAAGTCAGTTCCGGCAGCGGGACTCCCTCGGGCGATGTATCGCTGATCGCGCAGGCAGGCAGCGGCCCGAATCAGACAACTGCCATCGGGCCATTTACCCTGAGCGGCGGCGGGGCCACGGGGTCCACCATCATGCTCCCCGGCGGGTCCTATGACGTAACGGCCCATTACGCGGGAAATGGAACGCTGGCAGCAAGCGATTCCACTCCCGGAATCCCCGTTACCGTGGCCAAGGAGAGTAGCCTGACGGAAGTCAGACTCGTGACGCTCACTGATCCGCCCGCTTATAACATCACAACTGTCCCTTACGGGTCCCCGTACTTTTTGCGCATGGATGTGACCAACAGCAACGGCCAACTCTGCGCATCTGAAACCACCGGATTGATCTCCTACCCGTGCCCAACCGGGGCGTTGACGGTGTCTCCCGCACCCACGGAGATGAACCCGCCCTCTGGCACAACTGCCGGAAGTTATACCTTGAACAGCCAGGGCTTTGCGGAGGATCAGCCCATCCAGCAGACTCCGGGGGTATACAATTTCGTCGCCAGCTACGCGGGTGATAACAGCTTTACCTCCAGCATATCCGCTGCGGTTCCGGTCACCATTACTAAAGCCCCGACCACAACCACGTTTACAGGTTTGCCCGCGTCGAGTGTCGGGGGAAACGTTACGTTGAATATGACCGTTGGCACGCAGAGCAATGGAGCGATTCCCTCCGGCAAATTGCAATTCTTGAACAACGGCATTCCCTTTGGTCCCTTGTTCTACGTCAACGGTGGAATACCCTACTCCCCGTCCACTAAGACCTATGCCACTGGAGAATACACTGACGCGGGCATTACCCTGCCACCGGGAGCGGACAACATTTCGGTGCAATACAGTGGTGATTCCAACTACGCGGCCTCGACCTCCACCCCAACCGCAGTTACCGTAACCGATTTTAGCGTTTTGTATAACCCGACCAACGTCATCATATCGGCGCCGGGACAATCTGGGACGTCAACAATCACCTTGACCCCTCTCGGCGGATTCACGGGAACAGTGAACTTGAGTTGCAGCACCACGTACGGAGGTACCTTTTGCGCCGTATCTCCCACTGCAATTAACCTTTCGGGATCATCGCCCGTTACCGCCACGGTCACCATTACGACGACGGCCAAATCAGGTTTTCCACCACTCCTAGCCCCCCCTCGCACCACCCCGAACTACAATATGACTCTGAGAGCGGGTTGGGGTCTGGTCGCGTTGCTAGCCCTCGTGTCACTCATAGTCATAGCAATGTTCCAGCGGAGGTCTAGAATTTGGATTGTCGCATCTGGGCTGTTACTGGTGAGTGTCTGGGTGGCCTATGGCGGCGGAGGCGGGGGAGGCGGTCCGATCCCCCCTACCCCTACCGCGTTTCTTTCTCCGGCAATTCTCACGTACGGTCAGCAGAACCTGGGTTCGACCAGCGCGGCGCAGACCGTTACGCTTTCAAACATAGGTAGCGCCGCCCTGAGCGTCTCAGGCATCGCCTTGAGTGGAACGAACGCTGGAGATTTTGCGCAGACAAATAATTGTTCCAATGGTGTCGCGGCTGGGGGCAACTGCTCGATCGGTGTGACGTTTACACCGTCGGCAGTCGGCTCGCGCACCGCATCGCTTACCATTACAGACAATGCGGGCGGCAGCCCGCAAACGGTCGGCATCACCGGGACTGGCGCTCTCCTGGCTAATGCCAGCGTCACACCCACAAGTCTCACATTTGGGCAGGTGAATGACGGTTTCGCCAGCCCGCCGCAAACGGTAATGTTATCGAATACCGGCAGCGCCGCCCTGGCCGTATCGAGCATAACGTTCACTGGTTCTGATTGGGGTGATTTCAGCCAAACAAATGCATGTGGGGGCATACTCCCGGGAACTAGCTGCCCAATCAGCGTGGTGTTTGCACCCGAAAATTACGGATATACCTCCACTGCGTCTATGGTCATCTCTACTAACGCCCCCGGTCTTCCGCTGTCGGTAAGCTTGACCGGTTCGCCGCTCCCAAACGTCACACCTCCCGGGACATACTATTGTTTTATAAACGCGGATAGCGGCAATGACATGCACGATGTATCCATTACCTATACAGTGCAATGAACGCTTGGCGTCGGAGAAAGCTTGACTGTTTACATAAGAACAGAGAATTTGGGACGTGGTTTCCGGGTTTTGTGATTTGGTGCTGACTCGTGGGTTTAGGCTCGCGGCTTGAGAGGTTTATAGTGCGAGGCAATCTGGCCTTCGCCTTCGCGTACCACAATGATTTGATCGGCGCTGATGTTCTTAAGCTGGTCCACTCTCCCACTGGGCCAGGTAATCTCAATGCGTTCGGCTCCCTGGCGGTGTCCCAATCCAAAATGCAGTCGCATATCGTTGCCGGAGAGCCACGACCCGCCGGTGCGGACACGGTCGTACTGAGTTAGATCGCCAGCCACCACCTTCACCCACGCTCCGATGCCGTCGCGATTGCTTTTCGTGCCCACCGTTTTGATCTGCAACCAATGCCCGGCGCGGTTGCCGCCATCGTTTCGCAATAAGACGGGCCGGTTATCGATGGTGGTGATGAAGACGTCCTGATCTCCGTCATTGTCGTAGTCGCAGTATGCCCCGCCCCTTCCGCCCAAAAGCATGGCGCCAATGCCGACGTCCTTCGAAACTTCCAGGAACTTCCCATTGCCCTGGTTGGCAAAAAGTTGCGGGTTTTGCAGGTAGTGTTCGTCGGTAAAGAACTTGTCCACTTCCGGATACAACTGGCCGTTGACGATGAAGATGTCTTTCCACCCATCGTTGTTATAGTCGATAAAGAATGTCGCCATGCCCAAATAATTGATAGTTGGGTCGCCCAAGCCCGCCTGGTAAGAGACATCGGAAAAAATGCCCTTGCCATCGTTGTGAAACAGGGTTTTGTTGTCGTGGGCGAAGGTGGTGATGAACATGTCCGTCCAGCCATCGTTGTCGTAATCTCCCACGGCAATCCCCATGTTGGATTGTTCCTGCCCCTCGCCGCTGTAAGCAATTCCTGCCGTGGTCCCAATCTCCTCGAAGGTTCCATCCCCCTTGTTCCGGTAGAAATAGTTGGGACTGGAATCATTGGCCACGACAATGTCGGGCCAGCCGTCGCCATCAAGGTCCTCCATGAGGACGGCAAATCCATATCCCAGACCCTTGTCAACCACGCCTGCTTTCTCCGTCACGTCTGTAAAAGTGCCGTCGCCATTGTTGTG
>PLSX01000118.1:0-25717 GCA_003165315.1 Acidobacteriota bacterium | reverse complement strand
TCCGTGAAGGTCCCATCGCCATTGTTGCGATAAAGGATGTTCGTTCCGAAGTTGTAGACAAAAAGGTCCACAAAACCGTCGTTGTTGTAGTCGGCGGCCACGGCTCCCACGCCCCAGCCATACCCCAATACCCCCGCTTCGCGCGTGACATCGGTAAAAGTGCCGTCGCCATTGTTGCGATAGAGATAGTTGTGGGGGGGATTCTTCACCGCCGCCGGGTGCAGGAGATTCTGAATGGTGGAGCCATTCACGATGTAAAGGTCCGTATAGCCGTCATTGTTGTAGTCAAACCAGACGCACCCGCTACCGTAGACCTCAACGATGTAGTTCTTTTCGCGATTTCCACAGATGAGCAAGGGAGTGATCCCGGCTTCCTGGGCAACATCGGTGAAAGTGACGGGCGTAGATGATGACAAATTGTCCCTAACTGACCCGGAGGGGTTGGCTGCCTCAAAGGGGAACTTCCCCAGCCCGGGAGCCGACAAAAGACAGGATATGCCGGGTTTAACCAGGAAAGGCGTACCTATTTGCCCTAGGAACCTGCGACGGGTGCTTTGCCTTGGCCGCCAAATCATGAATCGTGAACTCCGGGTTTTTAAGGTGGAAGGAATGACCCTCGAAAAAAGCAGGGGGCATGCACTTACGGTTTGGTGGACGCACCCTTTTGCTCAAGCGCGCGGCGCTGATCTTCCGCGTTCTGCCGGGCAACTTCAATAGCGTGCAGCTCCCGGAACTTGGCTGAAGCCTCCGCGGCCTTGTCGCGGTCGCCAAGCCTTACGTAAGCCTGGGAAAGATCATAGTAAAACTCGGGTTCGTTTGGGTGAAGCGGGATGGCATCATTCAATGCTGCGACCGCCTCGTCATAACGCTTCATCCGCACAAGCGTTTGGCCAATCCCCCGCAAAGCCTCTAAATCCGCGGGGTCGATGGCTTTGGCTTTTTGAAAACTGGCCAGTGCCTGGTCGTAATCACCCCGGCGCAATTCAATATCCCCGATTAAATCATGCCCCTCAACCAGAGAGGGATTCAGCTGCACGGATTTGTCAGCGTAGGGCAAGCCATCCTGATAGCGTCCGAGATTGGAAAGTTGATTACCGATTTCAAACTGGAATCGCCCATCCGAAGGAAAATGTTCTGCCCCGTTCTGGGCAACGCTCAGGGCGCTCGCAAAATCTTTGTCCGTCTCATAGGCCTGTATCAGGACGTGATACGGGTCGGGATTATCAGGCTTAATGCGGACCGCTTCGACCAGGAACGGAATCGCTGCATCTGCGTCATCGGCCTGCAAATACTGGTCACCGAGAAGGGCGAGAATTCCCGCATCACGGGGACGAGCCAGATTGGCGGCCTTGAGCCGCTCAATGGCTTCGCGCCTCCTCCGCTGGGTGACGTAGAGCACGGCCAGAGCGCTATTGGGCCCGAAGTCGGTGGGGCGAAGTTCCGCTGCTTTCTTCAAAGCGGCCTCGGCGTCTTCCGGCCTCCCCAGCTTCATCAACGTCAGGCCGAGGTTGTAGTTTGCTTCGAAGGATTCCGGCATCATCTGCGCGGCCACTTCGAGAGGGTCTGCCGCCTCAGAGTAGAATCCATTCTTGGCCAGTACCAAACCGAGTGAGTCCATGATCTCCGGATCCCGGGGAGTCTGAGCAAACAATTCATCCCGTATGGCAAAAACCTGATCAGCCTTTCCCCGCTGGATCGCCATGGACATGTCGAGCAGTTTTTGAATGGAAGCCTGGTCACTTTGCTTCAGGCGATCGGTCGCGTCAAACTCCTCCTTCGCTTCCTGGAGGCGGCCGGTCTTCTGATAGATGCGCGCCAATTGGTAGTGAAGTGAACTTTCCCACGGGGTCAATTGCAGCGCCTTCTGAATCATGTCAAGCGCCCTTTTGGTATCACCCCGACGCAGGTAGGCTCCACCGAGCCGCTGATAGGTATCATAAACGGGCGTCCCTAGGGAAAACTCGGATTCGTAGGCGTGTATGGCCGCGGCGGTTTCAGCCTGGTCGTCAAAGACTCTCCCCTGAAAATACAATGTGTAGGCGTTCTTTGGATCAAGCCGCCGGGCTTCTTCGAACTCTTGGCCAGCTTCCTTGTAGCGGTTGTCCTTCCACAACGCGTAGCCAAGGTAATGATGGATGACGGGCTCGCGGGGGACCAATTTCTCCGCCTCCTGAAGCACGGGTACCGCCTCAGAGAATTTATTGGCGGCGAAGAGATCTGTCGCTTGGTGAAAAAGTTGCTCAGGCCGATCTTGCAGGTTATTGGCAGATGGGCCAACCGCCTCAGGAGCAGGGCTCTGCGGCTGAGAATGGGCAGGGGATTTTCTCTGTGGGGATTGGCCCTGGGCCATGGCGAAACATCCTGCCAGGGCGAAAACAAGGAGTCCGGCCAAAACGTGGAAGCGAATCGGCTGGATTGCTGACACTAGTGGGGTCGGAGTATCCCCTCCATCTTGATGGGCGAACCGCTTACCGCCATGCCGTGTGCTTGAAACGTCTGGAATGAGACAACCCCTTTCGCATAATTTGATCCCACACGCTCGGATCAAGAAAAGAAGGGTACTAATTTCGCCAACATGCCGTGCCTAGCTCTGGCAAGCCGCTCACGGTCGTCCTAACTGCCATTGAACAACGGACTGATACCTCGCTAACGTGAGCGATATTAATTCAAGCTCTCATTATTTGTCCAGCCAAGCGGCCCATCCTAACGCCCTGATTGCATCCTGCCTTGACAGCATTAGACCGGGCGTTAGAATGCCTTTGGGGAACTTGCCGACGGGAACCTCACGTCGCGAACGACCGTGAGGATGTGTTTAATCGAGCTTGGGTTTCGGTATCAACCGCATGACTCCTTCTACGCGTCTGATTAAGGCTACTAGTCAGACATCTATATGCCTCATGGGTTTGTTTGTCGGGGGGCTCATCTTACTTATGTATTGCACTACCGCAGCGCTGGCTCGTCCCTTTCCCCAGGATGCTCTGGCGGATGCCAAATCACATGAAAGCCGCGGGGAATACCAAGAGGCGGCGCAAAGATATCAGGCTGCCCTCAAGCTCACGCCATCGTCACGGGAAGCGCGGCTGGGCGCGGGCAGAACGCTGGCCAAGCTCGGCCATTGCGAAGAATCAAATAACATTCTCAACCCCCTGGCCGCATCTCACCGCGCTGACATCGAGCCGATTCTTGGCGGCTGTTATTTTTCCACGCACAATTTCGACCTAGCTGTTACCCACCTCGAACTTGCGCGGGAACTTGCACCCAATAACCAGACTGTATGGATCACCCTCGGCCGCGCTTATGCGTCTGCGGGGCATAATCATGAGGCGATCAGAACTTTGAAGGCTTGGCTCTCGCGCAATCCCCAAGACCCCGATGCCCTTTACTGGGCCGGCCAAATTTATAACAGCATGTCGCAGGACGTACTGGATCAGATGACGGCAAAGAACCCCGACCATTACCTGGTGCATGAGCTGGAGGGAGATCAGTTGCGCTTGAAGCAAGATTATGGCAAGGCGCTTCAGGCCTACCAGAAGGCCTTGATTGCAGCGCCCAGTGCTCCCGGCCTTCACTTTAATGTAGGCGATGTTTACTACCAGATGTTGAAGTATCCGGAAGCAAGTGAGGAGTTGGAAAAGGAGCTCAAGATCAATCCCTATCATGCGCGGGCGAACTTCGAGCTTGGCGATATGGATATCAAGCAGGGACGCGTGGAGGAAGGAATGCCCTATCTCGAACGCGCCTTGAAACTGGACCCTGACCTTCCTGAGGCGCATCGTTCGCTGGCTCGAGGCCTGATTGCTGAAAAGCGCTTTCCAGATGCCGTACGCGAACTCTTGTGGCTGATTCATGCGGACCCTGCTGATCACACGGCCCACGCTATGCTCTCCAGCGCTTATCGCCAGATGGGCCGATTGCAGGAAGCGCAGCAAGAAGCTGCAATCTCGCAGAAGCTCGTGCAGGATCAGGCCACAGGCCTGGAGAACCTGAAGGCGGAAGAACAGGAAATAAATGACCGACCTTCTACACCTGCCGAGAAGACACCTGCCCAATAGACCATAGTGGATAATTCACGAATAACCGATAAAGGGCAATTTTCCAAAAATTCATGTCCCGGCAAGTCCGCGCAGTGTATCAAAAATCGCAATCTGTGAATTTCGTCCCGACTCCAGTTCGCACTCGCAAGCCTGGAGAGGCAGGGCCTTTTTTCAGTAAGAACCGGTGGCAAGCAGAATCTCTGCCTGATCGAGCAGAATCAATCTGCCAATATGCGCAGAACAGTTGCGCGATTCGCGCCAATTTAATGCTCATAATTACACATTCAGGTAACAGTGAACTGGAAATGCTTGCTCGACTACGAATGGGTGGAGGACGTGGAGTCGATAATTTTTGCCATAAATCATATTTATCCGAAATATAGAATACTATTTTTTGTAGTTCCCAAGCCATTATGCGACTCGCCACCTGCAATATGTTGAATTTAAGCTCGTTATAATTGATTCATATTAGGTCTTAAACTTGCCTTGCTTTCAGAGTCCATGTGTTTTCCGTCCCCTAGTAGGAATCCCATTCTCCCCGGGACGGAAGGTTTCAGCCCGATACCTGATCAAGCAGCAAGTTTGCTCTGGCGGGAACCAAGCGCAGAGACCCAAGAAGACTCGATGCTGAGATTCATAATCTGCAAAGATCTTTCGCGATGTAGGGCAGATGGAAGCTGCCCGCAGGCTTCTCTCCCCAGCCTCGGTCAAGTTGTCACCAATAGTCTCCCCCGTCATTTTGCCCCACTTCTTCTCCTCGCCCTGATCGTCGTCCTCACCAGCGTGGCATCGGCTTTCCCGCAGCAAAGCCTGGGGGGAACGAATGACATGCTGGCGCAAGCGAAGGCAGCGGAGCAGGCTCGCGATTTTCCCCGAGCCGCCGAGTGCTACACCACTTTCCTCAAGGATCATTCCGACCGTGCCGAGATCTGGCAGCGCCTGGGGTTGGTTTATTACTTGGACAATCGCTATGACCAGGCTGCTTCTGCCCTGCAACGCGCAACGGAGTTGGATTCCTCCCTTTGGGGAGCCGACTTGTTCCTGGGGATCAGCCAGTACCGAATGGGACAATTTGAGCGTGCCCAGAACACCCTGAACTCAGCCCTTCGGCTTAAGCCGAACGTTCCCGAGGGTCATTTCTGGCTGGGATCAACCTTGATGGCACTGGGCAAGCACGAGGCCGCGACGGTGGAGTTGGAGAAAGTCCCTGCCGCGTCTTCCGTGGCAATGGATGCGGACTATCTGCTGGCTCAGGAATACCGCCAAGTGGCAGAGGACTACTATAGGAAAATCCAGGAAAGCGACAAGAATTCCTTTCGCGCCCACCAATTGGCGGCGGAGTCCTTTGCCTGGACCGGCAAATACCAGAACGCGATTTTGGAATACCGGAAAGCGCTCCAGTTGAAACCCGATCTGGAAGGCGCACATCGGGGAATCGCGGAGATGTATTGGCAGCAGGGACAGTTCGATCAGGCTGCCCAGGAATACGCAACGGAATTACAAAAGTTTCCTCTGGACGACGAAGCCCACCTGCGGATCGGAGAGTGTCGCTTGTCCCAAGGGAAGGTTGGGGAGGCTGTCCCGCAATTGGAAGCCGCCCTCCAGGTGAATAAGAGGTCTTGGGAGCTTGACAGGGCGCTTGGCCAGGCATCGGTTGCAACTGGTGACATGGTGAAGGCGCAAAGCTGGCTCGAATTGGCGACACAATTAAATCCCTCAGATGCGTTCAGCCATCAATTGCTCTCCCAAGTGTACCGGGCAACCCGTCAATCGGATCGGGCCGAGCAAGAGCAATCGATTTTTCAAAAGTTGTCGGTGGCCGGACAAAATTAGGGCTGAAGTCTTGCGGTAAGTGTGGGTCCCGCGGTCTGGAACGAGAAATAGAACCAATCAGTAACCTTATTTTAGGGGGTGTACATGAAAGGTCGAATGATTAAATGGATGGTGGCCTTGGGAAGCGTGCTCTTCATGCTCCTCACTCTCACCTCTGGGTCACAAGTCATGGCCCAGCAGTATTTCGGCTCCATCGTCGGAAACATCACCGACCCCTCCGGGGCAGGTGTTCCCGATACGACGGTAACAGCCAAGAACGTCAACACCGGCATTACCCGAAGCATCAAGTCCGATTCAGTCGGTTCCTACCGCATCCAGGACTTGATCCCGGGAACTTATACTGTGAAGGCGGAGAAGGCCGGTTTTCAAACGGCAGAAGTCGCCGCGTTGCAGTTGGAAGTGGCCAGCTCTCTGAACGTCAATGTCACGTTGAAACTGGGCGAAGTGACGCAAACGGTGGAAGTGCAAGCCGTGGCGCCATTGCTCGATACCACCAGTGGAACGGTGGGGACAACGGTGACAAATGCTGACGTGGTGGAAATCCCACTCAATGGCCGCGCGTATACCGACTTGCTGGAACTTATCCCCGGCAGCGTCAACAACGGTGGCTCCGCCATTTACCAGTCCTCTGGCTCGAATTATAGCGTCAGCGGCAACCGGTCCGAGCAGAACGATTACACTCTGGACGGCGTCAGCAACAATGAAGGCTTCTTCAAGGCCTATGGTCTTGAACCGGTAATTGACTCCATCCAGGAGTTTAAAGTTCAAACCAACATCACCAGCGCAGAGTATGGCATGGCGGCGGGCGCCAACGTGGCCGTGGCCACCAAGTCCGGCACCAACACCCTGCACGGTTCCGCCTGGGAATTCCTCCGCAATGACGCGGTGGATGCGACGGAGTTTGAGGATAATGCCGCTATTCCCGCGATCCCCAAAACTCCCCTCAAAAGAAACCAGTATGGCTTCACACTCGGCGGCCCCATCTACCTGCCCCATCTGTTTAATGGCCGGGATAAAGCCTTTTGGTTCTTCGATTATGAAGGCTTGAAGGTTCGCCAGGCAGAGACGCAACTGGGCACGGTTCCCACCGCTGCGCAGCTTCAGGGCAACCTCACAGATCAAAAACCATTCTACGATCCTCTGACCACGGTGCAGAACCCGGATGGCACGTTCTCACGCCAGCAGATGAACTGCAACGGCACCTTGAACGTCATCTGCCCGACACGGTTTGACTCCTGGACCTCCGCTTATTCCGGGGTGTGGTATGCCCCAGGGGTGGCGAACCTTCCCGGCACCACCGGCTACAACAGCGTGGTGGCTTCTCCCCAAGCGGACAATCAATACCAGCTCAGCAGCCGTATTGATTACAAAATCAAGGACAATCTCAACTTCTTCGCGCGCTACTCTGATCAGGACTCATCCACGATCAATCCGTACGCGCTGCTGAACAATTACAATAACCTGACCGACCACTTCCAAAATGCGGAAGGCAGCATGACCTGGCTGGTTTCTCCGACCACGGTTGTGGACTTCAAATCGGCTCTGAATCGCACCCTGATTTTCACGGCCGACAACAACCGCGGGTGGCCCGCCTTCCTGGCTTCCCACCCGATCCAGGGCACTCCGGTGCAGAACGAGACGGCACCCCTGTTCCCTGAGGTCTATATTGCCGGCATGACCGCACCCTCACAGACTGGAAACCCCTTCCTGACCACCAACCTTCAGGAGTTATTGAGCGTTTCCATGATTCGGGGCAAGCACTCGATCAAAGTCGGGTACGAGCTCGACCACATGCACGGCTGGACGGACGGTCTGTTCACCAGCCAGTTTAACTACCAGTCCCCACAGACTGCCGATCCGCAGAACATTACCAACACCGGGTCGCCCCTGGCGTCCTACCTTCTGGGCGTCCCCGAGGGCGGAACCCGCAACGTCGGTGTTACCGCGGCCTACATGGCAGGCACAAACCAGGCAGTTTACTTCCAGGATGACATTAAGGTGAAGCACAACCTGACCGTCAACCTGGGTCTCCGTTACGAGTATGACCAATGGCCCCAGGAAGTCCATGGCCACCTTTCCGAATTCGACTTCGCCGATAACAAGTTCGTTTGGGCGGGGAAAAATCCGCTGACCGGACAGGGACCCAACATCAGTGACAAATCGCTGATGGCCCCTGATTTCACGAACTTCGCTCCCCGTGTTGGTTTGTCCTATGGAATCGGCAACAAGACCACCTTCCGCGCCGGTTACGGCATCTTCTACTCCTCCAATTACTTCTGGGAGGGGCAGGGCGCCCGCGGCACATGGCCTTATGCTCTTGCCGACACCATCGAAGGCGACAACGCGCCCAGCACTCTGCCAACTGCGTTGATCTTCGATGAAACCATGTATCCGAATTATAACGTCCCCGTGCCGGGAACACCCGCGGATGCGCAGCACACCATGGGACGCCACAATCGGACGCCTTATAGTGAGCAGTGGAACGGCGGTATCCAGCGCGAACTCGCCAACAACCTCATGCTGGAAGTTCAGTATGTGGGAGATGGCGGCAGGCACATGTCACTGTTCACCAACCGCAACGATCCTGAGCCGGGCCCTGGCTCGGTGGGATTCCCCGGACACTTCCGGCCTTACCAGTATGCCGACCCGCTGATGGGCACCTACCCCAGTTCACCCGGACTCGGCGCCGATAGCGAGATGGAGAACTCAGTCAGTTCTTCATACAACGCCTTGCAGGTGAAATTGGATAAGAAATTCTCCAATGGCCTGCAAGCCCTGGTCAGCTACACTTGGTCCCACTACATCGACATCGGCGGTTCGGGATTCTCCCAGAGTTCTGCCCCGCAGAATGACGATAATCCCGCCGCCGACCGTGGCGATGGCAACTTTGACTTCCGGCATATCCTGACCGCAAGCTGGGTCTACGATCTGCCGGCAGGAAAAGGGCGCCGTTTCCTGAACAATTCCAATCCCGTGGTGACAGGACTGCTGGGCGGATGGGAATTCACTGGCATCTTCCACGCCAACACCGGCGGGGTACTTGACGTCAATCTCAGCGCCGACATTGCCAACGTTGGCCAGCGTTCACTCACCGAACGCCCCAACTATGCTGGCGGCGCCCAGAGGGTAACACCTGCCTCCGGTAGCGACCAGCAAGTTGGCTACTTGAATGCGAGCGCCTTTACTCTTCCGGCGATCTACACCTATGGCAATCTGGGCCGCAATACGACCCGGAACCTGGGTCAACAGACATTCAACCTCGGAGTGTACAAAAACTTCCCCATCAACGAGGGCAAGCAAAGCATCCAATTCCGGGCTGAATTCTTCAATGCCTTCAACCACGTGAACCTGGGTGGAATCGACGGCACAGTTGAAGATGCCACGTTCGGTGACATCGGAAGCGTGCAAGATCCCTCACGTGAAATCCAGTTCGCTTTGAAGGTAACCTTCTAGAGCTTCGATCGGAAATCGACCTGAGCACTCTGGCGGCCACCGGGAACATCCGGTGGCCGCTTTTTTTGTGCTGCCCCGCGTTTCAAACCACGGCAACCTCTACTGGGTAACATAAGTGTTCTCGCATCCGGTTGTGGCGGCGGTCTCCGACCGCCGCCGTCGTCGATCGGAGATCGACGCTACAATTTATGTCGTCCTGTATGGTCAAAATTCAATTGGGAGGAATACGGATGGAAATTGCCTTGGGCCTGCTTAGATCATCGCCGATCCCGTGTCAAGCTCCGCTAGGGGGGCAGAGGGGATTTGGTAGTCATTCAGCCACGGAGTGGCGTTGTGATTTAGCCCATGGCGAGCCAGCCATGGGAACGAAAGCAGGACGCAAGAGCATTTTGAGCCCCATCGGGGCGACATCCGGAAAATGTGGTACACATTCAGCCGCGGAGTGGCGTTGTGATTTGATTGCTGTCCAAAACAGCGGGCGATCATGATGTTTGAATGAGTTTTGCTCCGTTGCCGTCAGGAGAACGGCTGTGCCGAAGGCACTTTGGAGTGCGGCCGCGAAGCTGCCGCTTTCCTGCCCGCGAGCTTGCTCGCGGGCAATGTGACATGGCCATCCTGGCCATGCCTGAGCACGGGCAAGACCCCGATGGATCGGGGCAGGTTGCCTGTGGCACAAGATACGAGCCAGCAAGCTGGCTGGGGAAGAAGCGGCAGCTTCGCGGCCGCACTCCTGCCCGCAAGCTTGCTCGCGGGCAATGTGCCAGGGCCATCCCGATCGAAATCATCGGGACAGGTCCTGGCCATGCCTGAGCATGGGCAAGACCCCGATGGATCGGGGCAGGTTGCCTGTGGCACAAGATACGAGCCAGCAAGCTGGCTGGGGGAAAAAGCGGCAGCTTCGCGGCCGCACTCCAAAGCGCTTCGCGCATCTCCAGTGTAGGCGGCGCGAAAGGGGAGAAATTGGCGGCACTTGGCTCTCGCGGTAGGGCCGAATCGAAACTTCAACGAGGTTGGGTTGCGGACTACCCCATTATTCAGGGTCGCTTCCGCAAAGGCTTGTAGGGCGAGGCGATTTGGCCTTCGCCTTCACGGACCACCACCACCTGGTTGGCGCTGATTTTGGTGAGCCGGTCCACTTTTCCGCTGGGCCAGGTGATCTCCACCAGATCCACTTCCTGGCGGGCGCCCAGGCCAAAGTGCAGGCGGATATCATTGCCGGAAAGCCAATTCCCACCCGTCCGGACGCGGTCAAATTGGATAAGGTCCCGGGCCACCACCTTCACCCACGCTCCAATTCCATCGCGATTGCTCGCCGTTCCCACCGTTTTCACCTGAAGCCAGTGGCCGGTTGCGCCGCTTTGGTTGCGCAGCAGTAAGGGAGGACTGTCAATGTTGGTGATGGCAATGTCCAGATTTCCGTCATTGTCATAGTCGCAGAGGGCGGCCCCGCGTGCGCCCAATTGAAAGGCGGCAAGGCCGGTCTCCCTGGTGACCTCGCGAAATTTCCCGTTCCCCAGGTTTTGGAAGAGCTGCGGATTTTGGTGGTAGTGCTCGTCGGTAAACAGCCGGTCCACCTCCGGGTAGAGGTGCCCATTCACCCAGAAGATATCGCGCAGTCCACTGTTGTTGTAATCGATAAAGAACGTGGCCATGCCGAGCAAGGGTATGGAGGGCTCGCCGACGCCGGAAGCGTAGGAGACATCGGTGAAAATTCCTTTTCCATCATTATGAAACAGGGTTTTATTATCGTTGGCATAGGTGGTGATGAACAGGTCTGTCCAGCCGTCGTTGTCGTAGTCACCCACGGCAATCCCCATGTTGGCCTGTTCCTGCCCTTCGCCATTGAAAGCAATGCCGGCGGCCTCCCCCATCTCCACAAAGGTCCCATCCTGATTGTTCCGGTAGAAGTAGTTGGGCCCGGAATCGTTAGCGACTACGATATCCGGCCAGCCGTCGCCATCCAGGTCCTCCATGAGTACGGAGAAACCGTAGCTTAAATTCTTATCCGTCACTCCGGCTTTGGCCGTCACATCGGTAAAGGTGCCGTCGCCATTGTTGTGATAGAGCACATCTGGCGCGCCCTTCAATCCACGCGGACCGCACGCACGCATCACCTTGTTGCGATAAGTGCAGGTAGGCTGGCCGGGCTCGGGTGGGTGCCGCAAGTTGAAATCAATGTGGCCCGCGACGTAGAGATCAAGATGGCCGTCTTTGTCAAAATCGCCAAAGGCCGCGCCACCGCTCCAGACCTGGTGAAGGGCCGCGACGCCCGCCTGCTGGGTGACATCGGTAAAAGTTCCGTCGCCATTGTTGCGAAAAAGAATGTTGGGACCGTAGTTATAGACGTACAGATCCTGAAAACCGTCATTATTGTAATCCGCCGCCACCGCGCCGAATCCCCAGCCATGCCCGCCCACTCCTGCTTTGGAGGTAACGTCGGTGAAGGTGCCGTCCCCGTTGTTGCGAAACAGGTAGTTGTGAGGCAGGCTCTTTGCGCGCGAAGGGTTCAGCAGATTTTCCGCCGTGGATCCATTGACGATAAAGAGGTCAACATAGCCATCGTTGTTGTAATCAAACCAGACGCACCCGCTGCCGTACACTTCCAGAATCCAATTTTTTTCCTTGCTGCCGCAGACGAGCGTGGCGTTGATTCCCGATTCCCGCGTCACATCGCGGAAAAGTCCCCCTGGTTGCTGCGGTGATGAAGGTTGGGCGCCCCGGCCGGAATCGGCAAATACCACGCCCGCGGCTTCCAGCACGGATGCGCCTCCACCTACAACCGGAAGCACCAAAGGCGCGCCGACTTGACGAAGGAAGTCACGCCGGGATTTCTTGCGAGGACGAAATAACATTGAGAATCGATCTCCACAAAAGTTGTGGCGGTTTACGAACCGCACTCACCTCAAATTCACGCGGCTTACCGTTTGTCGCTAACTGATTGTTGCAAAATTGAGTGACCGAGACCCCCTCACCCCCACCCCTCTCCCCCAAAGGGGCGAGGGCGTAAATCCAATCTCACTCTCGCCTCTCCCCCAAGGGGGCGAGGGCGTAAATTCAATCTCACTCTCCCCTCGCCCCCTTGGGGGAGAGGGGTGGGGGTGAGGGGGTCTTTGCCACTATATTCTGCAAAACTTTATAGGGCTGATGTTCGAATACTACCTTTTGCTTTCCGCCTACTGCTTACTGCCTGCTGCTTTCCCCACGTACCCCAGATCTCTGGCCTTCTGGAATTCCAGCTCGGCGCGCTGGTGGTCGCCTTTTTGCTGAAACAATACGCCCAAATTGTGGTGGGCTTCGGCCAAATCCGATTGAAGGGCGACAGCCTTTTCCATCTGGTCGATGGCGGCGTCAATGTTCCCTTCTTTGGCCAGCAATTCACCAACGTTGTTATGGGCGGCAGGGCTCAGCGGTTCAAGTTCAATCGCCTTCTGGAACTGAGCTCTGGCTCCTTCCGCATCTCCGGTTTTGGCCAGGGCGATGCCCAATTGGTTATGGGCCTCGGCGGAGTCGGGATCAATTTGCACGGCCAAGGTGAAGGCTTGGACCGCTTCCTGTGGCCGCCCCTGGGCATTGGCTTGCAGCCCCTTGCCAATGGCAGCAGCGGCCTGGATATGGGTGCTGACCTTCGATTCATTGGAATTTTTGATTTCCGCCAATCGCGCGAATTGCTCGGCCGCCCCGGCCTGATCGCCTTTCCGCAAGAGCAAACGCCCCAGGTTGTAACACGCGGTCGAATCCTCCGGGTCCAGATGCGATGCCAAGCGCAATTCCTTGATGGCTCCGTCCATGTCCCCTGTTTGACTCAGGGCCATTCCCAGGCGGGAATGAAACCGCGAATTGTCCGGCTCAATTTCAACCGCTTTGCGCAGCTCAATGACGGCGGCGGCAAGCTCACCGCGGGCCAACCCCATGTTTCCCAGATTGTAGTGCGCATCGGCATTGCGGGGATCCGACTTGATCGCATGCTGGAAATCCGCCTCGGCAGTGTCCATGCGGCCCTGCGCCGCCTCCAGGACTCCTAGATTGTTATACGCCTCGGCAAACGCCGGCTGAATCGCCAGCGCCTGGTTAAATTCGGCAAACGCTTCCTGCGTTCGCCCTCTTTTGACGTACGCCCGCCCGAGATTATAGTGGGCGCTGGCGGACGGCGGCGAACTTTTCGCCGCCACCTGAAGCTGCGAAATCGCCTCGTCCACCTTTCCGGAATCGAGGAGCGCAACTCCCAACTGCACGCGGGCGCCGGGGTAGTCCGGTTGCAAACGAAGGGCTTCCTGAAAATCGACGATGGCCGGGAGGTAATCCTTCCGGTTCAGGTAAACCAGGCCGCGGTTGAAGTGAGGCGCAGCGTAATCAGGGCGCGAAACCAGGGCTTGCTGAAAGTGCTTCAGAGCGTCATCAGCCTTGCCCAGGGCGACCAGTGAGACGCCCAAGTCATTGTCGGCTTCGGGATAGTTGGGCTGGAGGATCAGCGCTTTGCGAAATTCTTCAGAAGCATCGGCAGGCTGACGGCCACTCGCAAGCGCCAGCCCCAGGCGGTAATGCGTGGTGGCAATCGCCGGATCCAACTGCACGGCCGTGCGCAACGCGTCGATGGCGCCCTTCCGATCGCCAGTCCGTAAGAGGGCCAGGCCGAGGTTGGAGCGTGCCGCAGCATTGCCTGGATCAAGGCGCACGGCCTCGCCAAATTCCTTCACTGCAGCCGGCATATTTTCCGATCCCACCTGCGCCAAGCCCAACTTCTCGTGCAGGCTCGACGTTGACGGATTCTGGCGGAGGGCATCCTCGTACTCACGGGCCGCCTGCGGATAGTGATGGGAAGCCATTAGCTCGTCGCCCATCTGTTCATGGGTAGCCGCGCTCTGGCCGGTGGAGGGCTCGTCCAAAGCGTCAGGAGGCAATCCCTGTGCGGCCAGGAGCGTAGTGAAAATGAAGGCCGCGAGGCAAACGAGTCCTCTCCGCCAAACGCTTCGCGCTGGGAAGGGGGGATTGCTACTGCTCTCCATCCGGTTGAGTGCTTGCGCCGCTGCCATCGCCACAACGTCTCCACATTCATTTTAGGGCTTCTTCATGCTCAATGGTTTAATGAATTTTGCAAGGAAGAGGAATCTCGTCAGCAGGGTCCAATCAAACTAAAATCTCTACCAGGTCCGCTTAAAAGGGTCGCCTGCCTCAGCGCGTTTTTGGGTGGTGAACTGCGTCCAATGAGTGTCTTTTTCCTGCTGAAAGATGTAATTCGTCAGGCCGCTACAGTGCTGGGCAAGGGCCTCGAAGACTCTGTTTCCAAGCACCAGGTTTCCGATCTTGTTGGCGTGGACACCATCATAACCGATCATCCAGTCGGCGCCGCCCTCCGCTGACCATGCATCAGCGGGAATACAATCGAACTCCACGGCGAGGGAACGGATGCACTTGTTGTATTCAAGCGTCAGTTCAACACTCCCTTTGTTGATAGGCGGAAAGCTTCGATAACCCGTCATGTAATAGACGGTGGTGAGGACGGTTACGGGATTGCACGCTTTCTTGACATCGTGAATGATCGTGGCCATGTCTTCGCGGAACTGGTCAAGCGGCATGGCGGCGCGCATGTCATTTAACCCGTATGCCAGGATGAAAAGGTCGGGGCGGTTCTCAATCACATCCTGCTGGTACCGTTCCAGGGCGCTGGGTTTGGCCGACTGCGCATAGGCGGGACTGCGAGGAGAGATGGAATTGTTGCCGATTCCCTTGTTGATGTACTCAATCGGCTTTTCCTGCACGGCGTTGATGAGGCGCACGAGCACGTCGGCGTAGCGATCCTCCTTTTGATGAAGCCATGGGCCGCCTTCCACCGTGCTCTCGCCGAGGATCACCAGGCGCTGGAAGGGTTCCTTCTTGTAGTCCTTGGGCTTGACCCCCGTCGATGGATGGGACCGGGTGTTGTGGAGAACTTCATTTCCTTGCGCCCCCAACGATCTTGAACTGATGGCCGCACCTGCCCCCAGTCCCGCCAAACTCGATGAGGTGCCCTTCAGGAAGATACGCCGATTCATTGACTATTCTCCTTGCCCAGGGCGCCGATCTGGATCTTCCGACCGCACCGGCTGCCGGCACCTCACACTTCCAGCTTCAGGGTGACGATCTCCCAGGGCTGGACCTTCAAGCTCAAGGAGCCGTCATGATTGGGCGTGAGCTGCCCTTGATTTTCCTCGATCAGGCTGGTTCTCCAGGCGTTGCGAATGGGGCGCGACAAATGGATTCGCGCGTCCGTCTGGCTCCCCTCCGCCTCGTAAAGGCGAAGCGCCACTTGATTGCCATCCTCGGTTTTCTTCATCGCGGTCATAATCAGGTTGCAGGGTTCGAGCCGCAGGAAACTTTGCTCCACCGGGAATGCCTCTCCCGTTGGTGCCTGCTGCTGTTCGCCCACAAAGGCAATGAGCGGATAGTTGAAGGCGATGGCATCGCGGTAGCGCAATCTCCAATCACCCTGGTGAGGCATCAAAGCGGAACGATAGCGATGGTCGCCTGCCTGAGTGAACCAGTAGTCAGGATTCCACGCCAGACTCTTGCGCGTCGAGAGAAGAACGTGCTGGAGAACAGGGTAGGCAACGGGACTTGTGGTTTCATCGCGAAACAGATGGACCGTGCAATCCGAGGCCGCGAGACATCCGTTCTTTTGATAGGCCTGGGAGGAGGCATCAACCCAGTTGATGGCTTCACGGAAGCGAAGAGGCTTGTCCCCGCCATAAATACCGGGCGCAAACTGAGTATCGACGTCGGGCGGGAGCAGAGTGAAATCAAGCTCATCCTTGCCCATTTCCACCGTCCCGAAGGGGACTTCGTAACTGAGGCGGGCATCATCCAGGTTGATCGGAAACGCCAAACGCAACTCGCGATCCTTCTGCCCGTCCCAACCCAGAATCTCGGCTTCAACATCCAGCCGGGGAAGGCTGTGATAGAGATGAAAACTCTCGCGCAGCTTGAAGTTCTTAAAGGCAGCTTCCCGCACGACGGTGCTGCGAATGGCGGTGCGTACGGACTTGCCCCCGGTGAATGGATGATTGCCGCTCCGGTCGAAATTCGCCATCGTGACGATCTCGGGATCTTCCCAAGCGAGGCCGGGAGCCGTAAACATTAGCACTTCCCCGCCCTCGAACTTGTCCGTCCTCAGCACCTCCCACTTTTGTTGCTTGTCGTAAACACTCTTGAGCCCGGATTTTCCCAATGCCACCCGCAAGAAATTGTTTTCCAGCGTGATGCCGGAAATAAGTTTTGAAGATGGGGCGGCAGAAGATTGCTCAAGGTAATACGCACGGTAGCCTGTGGGCGGAACGTCTTCCGCCAGGAACATCAATGTGACGGGTTCTCCCGCTGACTTTGCCGGAGTCATTTCCAAATCGATGTTGTGTCCGGCCTCGTCGTGCAGCGACGCGCCGCTCCAACCGGCGGGTAATTTGACTTCGCACCGTACCACGTCGGTACGCCGCCAGGAGAGTGAATTGAATACAACCACCGGAATCTGCGCTGGCGTGCTTCGTTTTACTCCAGCCGCAAGAGTGGCGCCCGCATCTGAAATCAGCTTCCGGGAAATCTCTTTCGATTTGAAATAGGACTTGTGGTAGACCTCGTCCGTCAGCAGGCCCTGGTTTCCGCCCCAGCCGTGGTCGGGCCAAACATTCGCCCGCCAACCTTCGTCAAAAGTCTTAACCGGATAGTTGCCGAAACCAGCGGCGAGACCCAGTCCCGAGTAAAGGCGCTCTGCCGCGAGCAGTTCATTGTGGGCGTTGCGGCCGACCAGCAGAGCTTCGCGGTTTCCAGGCTCATCGTAGTACGTCCAGGCAAAGGGCCAGTCGCCTCGCAGAGTGGTGATGTCCAGGGCCTGCTTGGTGTAGTCGTCCAGAAATCCTTCTGCCGTGACAAAGGTCATTTCAGGTGGGTGAATCTGCCGGTCGGGCGTCGATTGGAATTTGTCGTTCCACGCGCCGGCAAATTTCTTCATCGCCTCATTCTGTGCACGAACGTAGGGCGGAAGGGCGGGTTGCGGCGGCAAGTAATCGCTGGTGTAGTCGTACATGAATTGAGGGGGAAGCTGGTGGGCATGGTAATAGGCCTGGCGCTGATCGGCGAAGCGCAGCCAACCGCGATTGTCCAAGGGGTCCAGCAGGCGCATGGGATCGACGTAGTGCTGGGCATATACGAACACTTCCGATCCATCGGGCGCCTGCCACTTGTAATAACCAAAGGGCATGCGGCCCTGGATGACGTATTTGACCCCTGCTTTCGCGAGGATCTGGGGCATTTGAAGCGTCATGGAAGGAGGATCGGTCTTGAAGTAGAAGTGCGTATCGACGCCGGGGAAAGTCGTTTTCAGCCAGAGGCGGCCCAAATAGAATTGGCGGACCAGTTTTTCCGGACCGACGTGGACCTCCTGGCACTGAACGTAACTGGCGCCCCAGCGGAAGCGCCGCTCTCGCATGCGCTCCACCATTTCATCCCGGAGTTCGGGATGGCGTTCCAAGAACTCCATCAGATAAGTTGTAGATTCCATCGTGTAGACAAACTCGGGATACTGCTTGAGCAGCTTGAGCGTCGGCAAAATGATGTCAGAGGAGCGGAAGTCCGCCGTCTTGGCCTGGGTATTGAGCCAGCCGAGATCGTTGTGGCAGGTGCAATGAAGAGCGAACTCCCCCTCGTCAAAGTAGGTCTGGTACGGCTCGACTTTCAGAGAGCGCTTGGGGGTGAGTGATTTATCTTCCGCGACCAGTTCGAATTCCATCGTCGTCGGCTCAAACGGTGCGGGAATCCACACGTCCTGATCCGTCAGTGAGTGGGCAGGAACCGCCGGCAGCGGAAAGCGCATCACCTCTTTGCCCCCATGCGAAATCACCAACTGCGCGCCCTGAATCTCGTTTCCGGGATTAATCAAATGCAGCGTGGCAGACTGCACCGGGATTCCATCACGCACATCGAACTGCTTGTAGACATCGATCTCAAATGTGCGGGGATGCGCGTGCGGGTAGATTCGCAGCTTGCCGATGCCAGTCTCTTTACCACCAGGTTTCGTCCACACTTCATCCACGGTGAGACGAACGAATGTCGTCTTGACCGTCTTGGGAAGAGTGATGATTTCGAAATATCCGCGCTGACCCAATTCAATCTTGGTGCTGGTATGGTCCGAAAAACTGATCGTGAGCTTCCGCGGCGGCTCCAGCAGCGCGACGCGTGAGTACGTCATGGAATAGACGTCCTGGCCGATGATATCGCGAGGCAGCGGCGGCGCCAGAATGAAAAGCTCACTTACCTCTCGGAGTTCCGGAAAGTCGACTTGCAGCCAGGCGCCGACGGCCTGCTGGTCCGCTTCCCAGCCAGTAAATAGATTGTCGCCACCCACATTTTCCGCGGCATAACCGCCGGGAGGGTCACCATAGAAGCTGGAAGCGGTGCCCTTTGCCTTGTACTCATAAGAAACCCAATTGGGATTGGGTTCACCCGCAGTCCCTTCAGCCGCCAAAAGACGGATTGCGCCAAGCCCATGCCGAAGGCGACTGCCCGCCGCCACCGAAATCGCCGCCAAAGTACTGTCTTTTATAAAAGTCCGTCGGTCCATATCATGCCCCCTGGTTAACTGAAAGAATCACCGTTATTAAAGACTCATCATGGTATACCCGTCACGGCCATTTGCAAGGTCAACTTCAATGGAAGTGGTTTTTCTTGGACAAAACGACGGAAAAATCTGCTTAATCTCGAATTTTACCCGTTGATTGGATAAGGCCGGATACAAGAGCGGTAGGCAGGAGAAGAAAACCAGCCAGCAGCGGGCATTTCTCTTGAATTGTGGTGCGCCACCGATAGGCTGCGCCCGCTACTTGCCCCTGTTCTCGCCTGTTAGATTGGGGCCCAGTCGGTCGTTGATTTCTCCCAGGGTCCAAAAGGAATTTCGGCAGGCAACCTCCGCAGCCAAGTCAGAGCTTTTCTCGCCACGCTAGTAAATCTTGGCAACGACTGGGAACCAAAGGCTGCCATCCATTTCCTCCCCTTGATAGCACACATGCGGACTGAAGGGGACATCTCAGCCCTCATTCAAAACTTCCTCGAGGGCCGGACCTTACTTGGCTTTGGCGCTCTCCACCGAAGCTTTCCCGATAATTCTGAAGGTATCGATCCCTCTTCCCTTGGCGTTGAAACGTAGTTGCCCGTCAGGCGATTCTATTGAATCGGCTTTATCTTCCTCGATGAGACTAGTAGTGTTTGCGTGCTCAACCTGCAACGGGATTTTGAGGCTGACCTGCGAATCGCGACCGGTCATTTCGAAACCGCGCACAATGATTCCCCTCTGGTCATCTGCGATCTTGATGTCACTCACGATGTAGTTAGGCTCTGAGACCTGGCACAGGCTCAGGGAAGAGGGAATGGCGGGTGTTAAGGTCGTGGGTGGCGCGGCGGCGGAAGGGAACGGGCTGTTGACTTCGTTGCCGAAGCGATAATGGCCCCGCCAATCTCCGGCAAAGGACGTGAAGGCGAAATGGAAGGAGTGGTCACCCTTCTGCAAATACCAGTTCCCCAAACCATGGCAACTCTTCCTGGCCGCCAGCAAGATGGGTTGGAGCAGAGTCTCCTTTTCCTGCTTCTCGTTTGCGTCCAGATAATCCACCACCGCAACAGAGGAGGTGAGCATTACACCCACCTTGCCGTCGCTGGCGGATATCCAGTCCTGCACCTCACGAGGATGAATTTCCCGGGCCGGACGGCTATACCAGCCTTGGAAAGGCTTGCCTTCAATATCATCTTTGCCCACCTCAAGCGCGCCAAACGCAACTTCATATGCGACCTGGGCATTGGGGATATTCGCCGGCAGGGCCATGCGAAATTCCTTATTCTGCTCCCCCGACCAGTGCAGGATCTGAACATCGAAATCGAGCCGTTTGGATTCCTGATAAGCGTATAGCTCCAAGCGCACCGTCGCCTGGCGAAAGGGCGTGTCAAGCCTCCAGCCGGTTCTGACCGGGCCGGACTCAATCTCGTGCCAGGCAGGGGAATACTGGCTGGCTTTTTCAATCGTCGCCCAGGATGCGTGCTGAATATCTCCTTGCTCATGCGCTCCGTTGCCGACGGAGTCCAGCATATAGACTTCACCCGCCAGGAACTTATCCGGGTTGAGCATTTCCCGTCCAAGTTGCTTGTCGAAGATGCTTCTCAACCCGCCGGGCGCGAACTCCAACCGATAGAAATCGTTCTCAAAACTTTTGGACTTGAACTCGCCAGGTTTCACGGCATCCAGAATGCGCGGCTTGAACTGCACCGCGAAAGTGGAATATCCATTGGCGGAAATATCCTTTGCCTCCACTATGTAGCGTGTTGTTCCCCCCGCCTCTTGCGGGGCGCGCTGGGCAAAGAGGCATTTACCCTCTCTATTCTTGATGACGGCGTCCTGTCCGGCGGGTGTGGGAATCTCAACCCAGACCGGCCCGGAGCGATTCCAGGAGAGAGGGTTGAGGATTACCAGCTTGAAGTCGTGAGGATTGAGCGGCGTCACGTGGTTCGAAATCCATTCGACGGAACTATTCAACAGTGTCCTGCCCAGCAACAGGGCTTCCTTTTCCTTTGCTTCGTACGTGGCATCCGTGATATCGCCGTTCAGCCCCCCAAAGCCGTGGTCGGGGTAAATCTGAGCCATCCAGGCCTCGTCGAAGGTCTCGGTGGGATACCTCTCGGCACCCCCGGACATCAGAGTCCGGAGGGTCCAGAATTTTTCACCCGCTACGAGGTCCCACGAAGCTTCCCTACCCGCTGAAACCGTTTCAAGATGGGTTGGGCCGTGAATGTATGCCCATACGTTGGGCCACTCGCCGTGAACCTGGGGAAACGTGGTATGCGGATCGCTGGTGACGGACTGCATAAACTCTTCCCCGGTGGCAAATTTCAGTTTCACCGGGTCTCCGTATTTCGCAAAAGGCTCGTTCTTCCACTGATCGGCCAGGGTGATCAGTTCTTGTGTTGGCGGCAGGTAATCGGTCATATCCGTAATCGGAAACTGCGGCGGAATATTATGGTCTCCATAATACGAGTCCCAGTTGCGAAGGAGGCTGGGGAGTTGAAGAGCCACATCAACCGGATTGTAGGGGGTCAGATAGGCGCTCAATCGCCCATATATTCCCAAAGAGCCGACCACGATCTTGGAGCCATCCGGGCTGTACCAATCGTAGAGGCCGGGCTGAAAGCGTCCCAACATGAGGTATTTGACGCCGGACTTCGCCAGTATCTGCGGCATCTGCATCGCCACGGAAGGCACATCGGTTCCCCAGGCAGTCACCGTATCCACACCAGGGCCGAGATTTTCCTTCAGCCATTTTCTTCCGTAGTAGAGTTCGCGCACCAGACTTTCGTCTCTCCACAGCGACTGGTACGGCTGATTGAACATCGCGCCAAAGGTCATCCTGCCTTCCGCAAGAAACTTCCGGACTTCCTCCGCGCGAGCCGGTGCGTGGCGGAGATACTCCATCAGGAATAGATTGGTCTCCATGCCATAGCGGTAATCCGGATACTTCTCCAAAAGAGGAAGAGCAGGGCCAATAACTTTATCCCGCCTCCAATTCGCCGTGGCTTCCGGCGTATCGAGCCAGGCGATGTCATTATGACTGTTGGGAATTATGTTGATGGTGGCGCCACGCAGGTGAGCAAGTTCGGGTGGCAGGTTGAGATCCTGCTCCGCCAGCACCTCGCCGGCGCCATTAACGAACTTCGCATGCACCTGACGGGTTCCCGAAGGCACCTTCATGGCGAAGGCAAAATCCCGGCGGCCTTGCAAATCTCCCAGAGAGTCTGTTGCGGCGGGCACGCCGGGGACCTCGCTCACGATCCTCGCGCCGGTCAGTGCTCGCCGTGCCACCACATATCCACCCGCAAGGTATTTCGACTCGCCATCGGTGGCGGAGCCAAGGGCAGCGGTGGAAATCGAAAATGCCAGATCGTTGCTGCAATGCTCGCCCGCGACCCGCGGTCGCCATGTCATATCACGAAGCTCGATCTGGGTCGAGTATGACTGGACCGGAGCCCCGGCAAAGAGGTCCAATGATCCCTGGTGATCGAAGAGGGAAAGATAGACTTCATCGACGCTGCCTGATTGAAAGCCCGGTTGAGATTCAATGGCATAACCCACATCGAAAACCACATGTCGCCAGGAACCGTCATTCATGATGCCAAGGTTTCCAAGCTCAGGGATGCCCGTCTGCGACCCAACAATATTGATCGCATGATCCTGATAAGCGATATAACCCGGATATCCGATGCCACTACTGCCATAGGCAACATCAAATGCTGCCGTGTGATTTCCGTTGACTCGAATCCAGAAGTCAAAAACAGGGTTCTCACTCAACTTCAGCGATGATCCTTGCAAGGAGCATCCCCCGTCGGGCGGAACCAGGGCCGTTGGTTTATCCATGGTGATGCGGCTTACACCCTGATTCGAAGTCAGCGTCATTGTTCCCCAACAACTGCGGATGACTGGGCGGACTGGAGCAGCCTTCAGGCTTGAGCATACTAGTACGATCAGTGCGGCCAACAGGTACGCAGGCTTCTTCAATAAGCTGGACATGATTCCATCCTTGAAAAGATATGTAGGGCAGGCAAATATCCAAGCCACTCCATCGACTCGGGAATCGGCCAAGGTCGAAACGTCACCCTTGGGCGCCCCCTGAGCTGAGGGGCGGGTGACGATCGCGACCGAAGTTGATATACGACGGGCTTCAAATTCCGTTGCGCGACAGGCAGAGATTAGTCTTTGAGCGTCCCCCCCGGGGTAAACTCAATCGACTTCCCATAATTTGTCCGCGTCGCGAGTTTCCCGTCCCGGAAGACCTCATAATCCCAGGGGCCGAGCACAACAGCATAGGAGTGGTCGCGAAACTTGTAACCCGTCAAGTGTGCCTCGCCCAATTCTTTGTGGTATGAAGGCGCGACGCTCAATGATCCATCCAGATGGGGACGAAGGCCGAAGGTCCCGAAAACGACAGCCTGCACACCACTGGCGGCGTCGAGCTCCAGCTCCATTTCCACTTCGGGAGAGCGAAAATAATCGGCAAAGATCTCCTGCGGGATGTAAGGAAAATGTTCGGTCCATCTCGTACAGCGATTTAGGAGGTCCCACGCCAGGTCCGCGTGACCCGACCGGTACAAGCTTTCCGCCAGCCGCAAGGGTTCTCCGGTGTATTGTCCGCCGCCACCCCAGTCAACGTCCTCAAGATCCCAATGGACTCGATCTGCCTTGGAAATTGAATAGAGCCCAAGCGGTCCGAGGAATTCGCCCTCCTTGATATGGCTGATCATGGCCTCGCTCTGCTTGGGAGAGAGAATTCCGGCGTCCAGCAGATCGAACTGGTGATAGCTCAGCACCAGATGTTTGCTACCATCCGGATAGAGATTTACGAACCAGCCGTTTTGATCATCCCAGAGTTTCTGGTTCATGGAGTCCTGGAGCGTTTTGGACCAAGTCTCAAATTGGGCCGCGTCGGGATCGTTGCGATCGCGGCACCACTGGGCAACTTGCCGGAAGTACGCGGCCGCCATGCCGTTGGTCGCTGCCACTACGTGCTGGTATCCGTCGGTGCGAATCTCCAGCATCTTTTCCGAGCCGGCGCCAAAATCGAGCAACCCATCGGGACGGGCATAGCGCTTCTCAAGCTCGCGTCCCATCCGCTTCATCCATTCGAATACCGTCGCATCGTCCACGGAATAATTCAGAAATGCGGTGTCCCCAGTCTGCGTAAGGTAATCCTGAATCACGCGCATTTCGGCAAAGGGACTCTGCGCATACCAATAGTCGTTGGTCTTGCCGTTCCAGGGAATATAGCTGGTCTTCAAAAGGCCCTTGCGGACATACGTGAGCACCGTCTCGCGCAGGCCTGCGGGATCAAGCATGCTCAACATCTCCGAAGCGTAAGAAGTGTCCCAAACCACCGAAGTCACCCACGCTCCGACCGCATAGAAAGGCTTTACGACAAAGTTCTCGCGCTCCCATCGCGCCTCCAGCACGCTCAGAATGCAGCGCCGATAGAGGTCATCAAATGCCGGGTCGCCTGTACTTACCTGCGGCAAGGTTTCACCCGCCCATTGCAGGCGGCTGCGCAGGGCACGGTCTGCCCGCTCCATGTGCTGGGCCAGGTCCGGAGCCGTTACGCTGGGCGCCGGGGACGAAGCGGGTTGCAAAATGATGCCGAAACAGGCTTTGCTCTTGGCATGACCGGGGATTTCCCATCGCCACCCGTCTTTCCCTTGCGCCACAAGGTCGCTGACCACGGTAATCCTGATCTGGTCGCTCGCAATTGTGAACGCATCGGGGCGGGTGACGGGTCCAGGCTTGCCGGCTTCGCCGGGAACAGATATCGACAGGTCCGGGGCACGCTGGTCTGGACTTGTGGTGAATACCAGTGGTTCAGCCTCCCGATTCTCTATCTCCACCGTCATGTAGATTTCATCCGTCTCGGCGGAAACACTGGTCTTCGTCGAAATGGCGAAAGAGATCCAGCGGTCGCCAAATTGTTTGTGGAAAGTGCCAGTGCGAAAGAATGCATTGGGCTCCCAGTAGGCCTGTTGGAGAAGCATCACCCAGGGACTGCCGGGAAGAAAGTTCATTCCGAGAGGATGTAAGCCACCCCCGGTTTCAACCATATGGTCGTAGACGTCTGGAACAATATCCTGGATCAGGACATTGGCCTTGGTTTCCCGGAATTGAAGGAAGAACCGGTAATCCCGAACATCGATGGGCGGGAACTCCACCGCTTGCAGCCCTGTCAGACTCTTATCGCGAATCGATACGGTTCCGCGCCCGTTAAACAGTCGCAAAGCGCGATCGCCGAAGGCAATCTGCGTCCGGGGCATGCCGAGCATTTCCGGCGTAAGCGCCGGTGATGGGTGCGCCGGGGAAGGCCGTCCCGGGTTGCCGTCAAGAGGTATCTGGGCCCGGACAGTTGCCGCAAGGCTAAGTAGTGCACAAAGAAGAATACCGTAGGTTAATGAGTTGGCTTTTTGACACATAATAATCACGTCCTTATCTATCTATGCTGAATAAATTCCACATCAAATCTCAATAGGACCGCATTTTCCGGGGTAAGAATAGTGATATGGGCTTATGGTGTCAAGCAGCAATACCATGGGCATTGCCACGCGCAATTCCATGCGACCATGCCCCAAATAGGGTGCCGAGGCGCAGGCGAAAGCGGCTCGCATCACGACCACCGGCCTCGCCCGCTATTCATAAACATGGAGGGACCCAGCCGCTCATCAAGCGGCAGAGGTGAACGACCGAGCACAAATCGATTAAGACCAAGAAGGTGTTTCTGTGTTCGTGCGTGAAAATTGAGAATGAAGCCAATCTCTATAGATATGGGAAAGTGATTGAAAGGAATGGAGCGGGAGACGGGGATCGA
>PLSX01000258.1 GCA_003165315.1 Acidobacteriota bacterium | reverse complement strand
TGGAAGTGAGTCGCGTCTGGGTTTACCGGGTTCGGGGCCGGGAACAGAAGACGGGCCAGCGCAGCAGTTTTCAGATCGGTGGGCATCGGCGTTCGCGGATAGCGGAGATGGAGTCTGTGCTGCGTGCCTGGATCGAAAAGGAGCCGGGTCTGAGCTTGGCCGAGTTATGCCAACGTCTGGTTGCGCAGGGCGTATTGATCAAGATCGGAGCCTTGTGGCATCAGTTGAACAAATGGGGTCTTACCTTCAAAAAAAACGCTGCGCGCCAGCGAGCAAGGACGAGAGGACGTGCAGCAGGCTCGCCGGGCGTGGCAGCAAGCGCTACCCACAATGGAAGTTGAAAAGCTCGTGTTTATCGATGAAACGTGGACTTCGACCGGCATGACGCGCCACTACGGGCGTGCGCCCAGGGGTAAGCGTTGCCTGGACTCGGTGCCGCACGGGCATTGGGAAACGACAACCTTTGTGGGCGCTCTGCGCCGCTGCCGATTGACCGCACCGATGGTTACTGACGGGCCGATGGACGGCGAGATGTTTCTGGCTTATGTGCGTCAATTCCTGTGCCCAACGCTCCAACCCGGAGACACCGTGATCCTCGACAACCTCAGCAGTCACAAGGTGGCGGGAGTCGAGCAAGCGATCATCGCGGCTGGAGCCGTCGTACTGTTTCTGCCACCGTACTCTCCGGATCTGAACCCGATCGAAAAGTTCTTTTCCAAACTCAAAGCGCGGCTCCGCAAAGCCGCCACACGAGATATCGAGGCCCTGTGGAAGGAAATCGGAGAATTGCTGGATACTGTCTCCCCAAACGAATGCTCCAACTTCTTCGCCTCTTGTGGGTATGTAAGCACTTAAATCAAAAATGCTCTAAGTGCACCGGCATGCCTCTCAGGCCGACGGCTCACCGGTAAGCCCTCCCTTCGTTTTGCAGATCATTCCGACATTACTGCCGAATCGAGTGAATTCAAGACGCCCGCGGCGCCGCCGGAGTGGCTTGGACTTATGGGATAGCCTCCTTTTTGCTTGACAAAGGCTATCCATGTGGGTACAATGGATGAGGAACTTCGCGCCCGGCGCGGAATGGCCGTGTCATGTCCAGGATGCAAGCCCTCAACCTTCGCCCATCGCGGCGGCTCACTACACTCCCCGAAAAAACAACAAAAAGTCCCAACCGTGGCGCCGCCGAAAAAAGATGTTATTTCTTACGAACAAAGCCACTATATCCATGAAAACAAACAAAACAAGGACAAAATGCCACAGTAATAAGTAGACATTCTCGGCGAGATTCATCCGATTTCGGAGCAAATTGACTTGGTTTTCCTCACGGGAATGACAATTTGCCCTTCAACTGCGTCTTAAAAACGGTTTTCTAATTGAAGAGGGAGAAAGCCAAAGCACAAGGCTTGGAGGATGAAGGGTTGAGAATGAAAGTGGAATGCAGTTGGCCGAGAGGCGATCGATCACTGGACAGGGGAGCCGCGAATTGTGCAAGGCATTATGCGTGCCATTGCGTTGATGAAAAAAATGGGGTTATCGATTTTCAGCACAAATCCAAGAACTCGTTAAGTTGCTGAAAATAAACAACATAGCTGCTAGGCGCGAAATGAGGCTAGGAAAAACGCGGGGGGAAAATATGAAGGTAAGTCCCATTATGTTGTTGAAAACAAATGGAGAAAAAATGTCCGAAACACGCCATGCCATTATATGCATGAAAACAAAGCACCTAAAGGCGCTACGCCATTATATCCATGAAAAATAAGGTGGTTACAGGAATCAGCGGTATCGCCTGGCAACGAGGCGGGTTAAGGCTGGCATGGCGGAACCTGTGCCGATGCCAATGGAAAGTGGAGGCCCCGCGAGGGAAACTCCTCGCGGTTTCCTCAAACTGAGATACACTTCACGGCTTAAATTCAAGACTCAAGGGGAAACATGAACCGACGGACTTTTAATAAAATTCTCAGTGGCACAACCCTCGGAGGCATAACGCCGGGATTGAAAGCTGCCGTACCGGGACTTCCGGCTGATTCGGCGCCCGACGCAAAATTCACCACCCAGTGGCCGGGCCAGGTTTATCGCCGCCTTCTGATTGACACGCACATTCCCGATTGGGATCCGCTCTTCCTCAGCCAGTTTGACACGGAGAAGTACGTTGACACCATTGTGCGCGCCGGCTTCCAACAGGTGATGCCCTACACCAATTCTTGCGTGGGGCTGGCCCTTTGGAAGACTCAGGTGGGCCAGATGCACGCCAACCTGCATGGCCGTGACATGTTTGGCGAGCTCGTTGCCGAATGCCGCCGCCGGGGTCTGCACACCGCCGCCTACTTCATCGTCACGCGCGACAACTGGGCCGCGGAAAAGCATCCTTCGTGGCGATTGATGCCGCCCACCGGCAACACCCACATTCTCGACAACCGCTACGGCCAGACGTGCCCCAACACCCCTTATCGCGAATATGCCTTCGCCTGCCTCAAGGAGATTGTGGGCAACTACCCCATCGAGGGCGTGTTCATCGATATGACGTTCTGGCGCAGCGCCTGCTATTGCGCCTCATGCACGGAGCGTTTTTGGAAGGAATGTGGGGCTGAGCCTCCCCGCGTCATCGATTGGAACGACCCCACGTGGCGGAAATTCCAGGCGGCGCGCGAACGCTGGATGCTGGAGTTTGCCCATGACATTACCAACACCATCAAGCGAGTGCGGCCCATCACCGTTACCCACAACCAGGCGGTTATTTTTGATAGCTGGAGCGCGGGTCAATCGCCGGCCATGGCGCAGGCCTGCGACTATCCCGGCGGCGACATCTATGACGGGCCGGCCTTCTACTCCCTGGTCAGCAAGGCATACTACGGGCTGACGCGCGTTCACCCTTTTGAGTACATGACCTCGCGCGCCTACCCCGGCCTCGGCGATCATGTCAGCCAGAAATCCTTTGAGCGGCTGCGCATGGAATCGTACGCAGCCACGTTGCACTCCGCCGCTCTCACCCTGATTGACGCCATCAACCCGGTGGGAACCATAAACCCCGAAGTTTACAAACTGCTGGGGAAATTGAACGAAGTGCGCGCACCCTACGAGCAGTTCCTGGGCGGCGAACTTCAGGCCGATGTGGCCATCTATTACGACCAGCAATCCATGTACGACAACACCAAGAACGGCGTTCCCGTGGGGGACTTCGTGGGCTGGGAGGGCGCGGGCGAACGCGGCATCTGTCCGCACCGTGACTCCATTCTGGGTTGGGCCAAGGTTCTGCGCGAGGCGCACGTTCCCTATGGCGTGGTCACCAACGTCAACCTGGAGCAACTGAAGAACTATCGCGCCGTGATTGTTCCCTATGTTCTGGAGATGACACACGATCAGGCCGCCCAGTTCACCCAGTTCGTGAAAGACGGCGGAGTCCTGATCGCCTCCGGGCCGACCTCGCTCGACCGCTTTGACACCAAAGGGCCGCGCTTCCTCTTGGAGGACGTGCTGGGGGTTCGCTATCTGGGGACGCTGGGAACCACCGTAACCTACCTGACGCCCAGGAATGAGCAGATCTCGAAGGTCGTGTGGCCGCAGGATCACCTGATCTACCGCGGACCGATGATGAAGGCGGAAGCTCTGGGCGGGGCAGAGGTTCTGGCCACGGTAACACTGCCGTGGGTGGCGCCGGAGCTGGGCCATTCGATTGGCAGCCACTTTGCCTCGATTCACAGCAATCCCCCTGCGCTGGTGCCCGGAACCAACCCGGCGCTGGTGACCAATTCCTTTGGCAAAGGGAAATCGGTTTGGCTCGCCGGGCCCATTGAAGCCGGGCTGCCGGAAGTGAACCCGATTCTGCTGGTCCACCTGCTGAAGCAGGTGCTTCCCGGCCCCTACAAATTCGAAGTTGAGACGCACCCATCGGTCGAGATGACCTTGTTCCATCAGCCGGATCAAAAGCGCCTGCTGGTGGGCCTCTTGAGCATGCAGGACTTCCTGCCCTCCATCCCAGTGGGTGCCAAGGTGCGGGTGCAGCCGCCCGCGGGCCGAACCGTGAAGGCGGTGGTTCAAGTTCCAGAGCGTAAGGCGGTGAAGTTCGAAACCGCAGGCCCCTACGCACAATTCCACTTGGAGCCGTTTGATATGTTTACGATGCTGCTGGTGGAGTACGAATAGGCGGCACAGACCGCGGTCTTCAAGGATGACATCAGATGCAATCTGCCGAAATGCCTTATGTTGCCCTCAAGCCCAGCATCGTGAATCATCGATCCGTTCGATCGCTGGTAGCACGCTGGCAGGAATCGAGTTAGAAGTCGAGAGAGCGCCTGCGCCCGGCGCGATTTGCGCGAAGAGCATTCGGACATCCTCGCCATTCTTGACGTAAAACGGACGATTTGACTCCAACTACCCAAATTTGTTATAGATAGAAATGGCAATCGGTGCGGCAGGCCTTCCGATGACCCCGGCTGACTGCCCAAGACAATGAAATGAAAACACTTAAGCAGCAAAAGCGACACGCTATGGCGAGGCCCCGCAAGGCGACATCGGCGGTGGCCAAGACGGTAGGCCGCAGATCCAGCGCCGCTCGGGCGAAGGTCCGGTCTGTCAAAATCGAGCCGCGAGTACCCCTCGCATCGACCCGACCCAAAACTGTCCGCAAGGGCATCGTGGCATCAGCTCCGCCAAGGCCGCAGGCCGATGTGCCCTACCAAACCGCCATCAGGAACTTTGAAACCGGCGTCCGGGCTTTCCAAAAGCAGGATTACGTCAAAGCTGCGGAAGTCTTTGAAAAATTGGTGGATATTGACGCACGCGACGTGGCTGAACGCGCTCAGATCCATTTGCGCCTATGCCGCCAAAGAACAGGCCGCCCCGCTGCGGCTCCCAAATCAGCCGACGAGTACTACGCCTTGGGTGTCGCCTGCCTGAATTCCCGGGATCTCGAGCACGCCATTGAGCATCTCAGCAAGGCCGACAAGCTGAAACCACGCCAGGATCACATCCATTACGCTCTGGCGGTTTCGCACGCTCTGGGCGGAAATCCCGACGAGGCCTTTGCCCATCTTGAAGCGGCATTCTCCTTGCGTCCTGAGAACCGCTTCCACGCTCGCCGCGACGAGGACTTTCAGGGCCTCAATAACGACCCCCGATTCCGCCGACTCGTCCATTCGGCAGGAAGCCAGTAGAATTGACGAAGGTCGACTGACGATTGGCGATGGAAAAGGCAGAAGCGCGGAGGGAGAGGAGATTCCGCCGGACGCCAGGATATAGCCACTGATTTCGACCTTTGAATTCGTTTTAATCGACCATCGTCAATCGCTTGTTCCTCGCAAGGATCATTGCCCGAAAATGAAAGTTGTCGCCATTGGCGGGGGCACGGGTTTATCAACTGTTCTTCGGGGACTGAAGCACTATGTTTCCGAGCCAACCCGTCCTGCCCAATTCCGCCCTGAGATCACAAGGCTAACAGCCGTCGTCACTGTCACCGACGAGGGCGGAAGTTCCGGCCGCTTGCGGCGCGATTTCCGCATGCTGCCTCCAGGAGATATCCGCAACTGCCTGGTGGCGTTGGCCGAGGATGAACAACTACTCACCCAACTGTTCAATTACCGCTTCTCCAGCGGCCACGGGCTGCGCGGCCACAACCTGGGCAATCTCTTTCTCACCGCGCTCACCAACCTCACCCACGACTTCGCCAAAGCCGTGCGCCTTTCCAGCGAAGTGCTGGCGATCCGCGGGGAAATCTTCCCCGCCACGCTCGCCGATGTCCATCTCAAGGCCAGGCGGACGGACGGCAAAGTCATTCGCGGCGAACGGAGCATCACCAAAACCCGCGTGCCCATTGAGCGGCTGCAAATTGTGCCCGCGCGCTGCAAGCCATTGCCGGAAACGCTGGCGGCCATTCACCAAGCCGATCTCATCACGCTGGGCCCCGGTTCGCTTTACACCTCGCTGGTACCCAACCTGTTGGTGCAAGGCATCGCCGAGGAGATCGGGCGTTCGCGGGCCGTCAAGGTGTTGATCTGTAACCTGATGACGCAGCCTGGCGAATCGCGTGGATACTCCGCCGCCGATCACATCCGCGCCCTCCACGAACACGCCGGGCGCCGGGTGTTTGACCATATCGTGCTCAACAAGCAACCCATGTCACCTTCATTGTTGCAACGATATGCGGATGAACATGCCGCACCCGTCGTGCTGGACCTCGATGCGGTGTGCAAGCTCGGAGTCAAACCCATCTGTGCCAACCTGCTGATTGAGGACCACGTGGCCCGCCACGATTCCCGCCGCCTTGCCAAAATGCTGCTCGCGGTGGCCAATCGCCGGGCACGCTAACACGCGGATTGTCACCACCATCGGGACGAGAGACGCCCAAGAACGGAAAGCAGGACGGGGTGGAGGCGTGGTTCCGGCTGAGGCGAGTGATGGCGCCCGAATTCAGCCCGGTAAATGCCAGGATCAAATGCAGCGGTTTCTTCCCGCCAACCTCAAGCTAGGTGGGACCAACGCTGGGTTGGTATTGTTCAAACTCTGGAGGTGAAAGTTGCTTTCCATTAAGTCTTTAGCGCCGAAGATTGGCATCTGGCATGGTTCCCTAATGAGTGTCGTTCTCTTGATTGCTGCGCTTCCCTGTGCCGGCCAGACCGTTCCGCTCCCGGCCGAACTGACTTTCCTGACGAAGTACGGACAGCCGTACAGAATGACTTATGAACCCTGGGCTGAAGTGCAGATGCCGGGCGAACCGTGGGGATCGGATGGCGTGGGAAAGCTCGTGCGGGGCAAGCACTGGCAGTTTCCTGTAATCGTGCCCGGCGCCAAGGATGGAGACGCAGTTTGGGCAATCATGAAACCGGCCTTCCTGAACAACGGCTGGACAACAGTTCGGGAATGGAAAGTGGGCGGCCTTTTGTTGTGGATGCACTACTCCAAAGGCAGCGTGGAAGCGTGGGCGCTGTTGGGTACCGGCGATCCGGAGAGGGCCGGAGTGGAAATGGTGGAGATTGCGCCTCTTCCCGTTACCCTTACCCTCACGGCCCCAGCGGCAACGCCGGAGGTCATCAAACCTGCTACGGGTGATTTCCCCTACCTCGGCCCCATTCCAGGTTCGAAGTTTAGAAGCAGCGTCGCCGACCCAACACCTTACTGGGTAACCCCCACCGGGGCGAGTCAACCGGAACTCATATCGCCGGGCTCCATCGACAAGGCCTACATTCAGCCTGAGGGTCTTTCAAATTCCATGTTCCGGATTGTTTATCATGATGCGTTGACAAAAGCTGGGTGGACGATCGTAGATGAACGCATGGGCGCTGACGTTGCCGTGTCCGCGCATTATACGAAGAACGGCCGTAATATCTGGGCCAGCCTGCACAAGAACATCGACGGGTATGACCTTCGTGTGGCTGACGCAGGCGCCACCACAAAAGATTTGAGCGCCGATTTAGCCAGGAATTGCCACGTGGCGATTTACGGGGTGTTCTTCGACTTCAATAAGTCCACGCTCCAGCCCGCCTCCGATCCGGTTTTGCAGGAGATCAATTCCCTGCTGACCAAAAACGCGACGCTGAAGCTGGAAATTCAGGGGCACACCGACAACGTGGGCGGGGATGCCTATAACCAGACCCTCTCCGAAGCTCGCGCCCGCGCCGTGGTAGCCTGGCTGACGCAACACGGAGTTGCGGCAAACCGCCTCACCGCCAGGGGTTATGGCAAAACGGTGCCCGTGGCCGACAACCGCACTGACGAGGGTAGGGCCAAGAATCGCCGCGTGGAGATAGCGAACCCGCAGTGCGCGGCAAAGGGAAAATAGGGGCACGGGTGAAATTGGGAGCCGATGAGTTGGCGACGGAAAAGCTGGACGGGCCCGAATGGTCCGCTTTTCTTTCCCAGATTGGTGAATTCGGCACGCCCTTGCGAGCGAGGCTATTCCGGGATTTCGTAGGGAAACGCGCGCCGGAGGTTTTCCGGGCGCTTGTCGGGGTGGAAGCCGGAGCTTAGGAAGTCGAGCCAGGCGCTCATTTCCTGCGGCTCCACGGTGGGCGTACGCAAGTCAAGCCCACCGTAGCTGTAACGGTCGCGGCTATAAGGTACAAGGCTGCGCTTGAAGAAAAACACCAGCGTATGGCCTGATTTGGGCGAGAAGATCTTCATTCGGGCGCGATTGGGAATGCCGCTCGGGAGTGCGGCCCGCGCCACGATTTCCAGACCTGCGCTGCCCATTTCAATTTCAAACGGATCGGCGGAAGCCTGCACTGCCGCAATCAGCGCGCTCGCAAGGGAGTTGGCTGCGGCTTCCAAGCTGAGCTTTTGCGCCACCGCAGGTTGTGCTTGATTTGCAATCATGGTTTCAAGTGCTTGGTACCGCTTTAATGGTGCAAGGAGTGCGTTGGAGTGAAGGGCAGAAGCGCAATTTTCAGGCATTAGCCCAGTCGGCGCTTGGCACTAATTTCCAACCCCTGGTCCCTTGCCCCGAGCCACTGGCCGCGTAAGGACATCCGAAGCCGTGATCTTCTTCGGCTGCATCTTCCAGGCGAAATACGGCCGTGCCAGCCAGCGAGCCATTGCCATCTCAGACTGGTAAAGAGACGACGCGAAGGTGTGTGGAGCCAAATACCGAGTGTCGCCTGGTTGCACAATAAGGCTCACTTCGATGTTCGGAGTTACATCAATGGGAATATTGTTGCGGCGGCAGGCTTCGTACAAGTGACGGAAGATGATCAACATGTCTTCGTAGCGCGGCGAGGGCACCTGTTCCATATCCGAGCCGATGGTGGGACGGAAGATGCAGACCGTGGGGAAGGCGCCGATTCCAGTGATGTAGTCGATGGCGCGCAGCGTATCGCCCAGAGGTTCGACGCCGGCAATGATTTCGCCCGAGCACGATCCTTTGCCCAGCTTCTTCGCTGTGTATTCGAGAGCGCGGAAAAAAGTCTGCTGGCCCACCAGCTTTTGCTTACCGGGAAGATATCGGGCGAAGTAGACCGGGTTATGGAACTCATAACAGAAGCTGAAGTGGTCCGCGCCCAGATCGATCAGCCGGTCGTATTTCCAGAAATCCAGTGTGGGAATCAGTTGCAGTCCCACCAGGGTTCCCACGCGCGACTTGACTGCCTTCACATAGGGCGCAGCCTCGTCAAGATCGCGGTCTGTCTGATAGCCGGAATTAAAATGCACAAAGGTGGAGCCGGACTCCTGCTTGGCCGCGAGCGCCACCTCCACCACATCGTCGATATCCTTGCGCGCCACCTCATTCACGCCCACATTCAAGCCGCTGGCGCAGAACTTGCAGTTGCCCGTCGGCGAGTGGTACCAGAACCCGCAGGAGTTGGAGATGTAGATGCCGAGATAGGTGCCTTGCAGCACGCCCACCTTGTGCATGGGAGTGCCGCGCCCAGTGGTTCGCGTGTACCAGGCAGGTTCGGGCGGAACTCTCACGGAATACCGATGGTCGAGCAGCACGTCCTTGACCCAGTATTCACCCTGCTCGTGGACCAATTCGTAACACGATTGCTGGGCAAAGTCCTCCTCCACCGGCACATTCACCCAGACATCCTTGATGGGTCCTGGGATCACCAACTCAAGCCCGCTGCCCAGGCCCGCCCGTGTACGGGTTATGAATCGGGCATCGCTTTCTAGCGTGCAAGAGGGATCAACCCGCATGCCTTTACAAAAAAGGTCAATCTCCAACTCACAGGGGTTGAGCAATTTGGAGGGTTTCTGTGAAGCATAAGGAGGGGCAGGCACCGTGGAGGCGCCGTTCTCATCGGCGATTTGTCCCTTCAAGGTCATTAACTCACCATGATAATAGTAGCACGCTGTGGGCCAAGATCAGGCTCGAGTGATTTGGCAACCGGGCGATAAGGCGGTTGGGCACATGCCCACTGGATGGCCGCTCTCGGCAAGCGATGGATTGAATGCGGTGTCCGGCCTCAAATCAAGCACTTGCATCTTGAATTCGAAGTCCCGGGACCTTGGTAGGCCTTAGCAATAAGGTAATTTTTTCATTAACGACGTAAAGGAAAGGGAGACATCTTGTCATGAGGGGCGATTAATTTGAGTCGGCAGGGAACCTATTTCATCCTTAAATCTCCCTGAGGATTTCCCGCTTTGACACTCTGATGTATCGCCCTGATACACTACTTTTGCAACGTGATTTCAAGTCCGGTGGAGGTTTCTTCGATTTCGGCCTGGTGGAACCCGGTTTGAGAGATGAACTCTTCAAACTCGCTGCGGGTGTATGCGCGCTTGAGCAGCATGAACCGGAACGTCAGCTTGGTGAAGACGCTGCTGCCCCAGCCGAGTCCCATCTGATCGACAAGTTCATTGATGGACTTCTGGGAGGCGTCCCGGCGCAGGTCGATGATGATGCCGCGGCCACCCTTTTTCAAGATACGATACATCTCCCGCACCGCAAGAAGGGGCTCGCTGAAATTCTTGAAGGCGGCGCGGCAGAGGAGGAAATCAAAGCTCTCGTCCGCGAAGGGGCAGTGGGACGCATCACCCTCAAGAAAGTCCACTGCAACTTTCTCCTCCTCGGCGTTTCGGCGTGCGATCTCCACAAAGCTCTTGCTGATATCGAGGCCGGTAATCTGACAGCTTGAGAGTTTCGCCAGTTCGATGGCAAAATAACCCGGTCCGGGGGCGAGTTCCAGCACCGCGCTGCCGGGGGCAAGCTGGCCGGCAACCCGGCGCGCCAGGGCATGGAAGTCCTTCAGCCCCTTGCGGGTGTTGGCGGCGTACCACCTTGCAATCGAGCCTTCCATGCCGATGCCCTTATAGGGCTTGACGGAAGCTTTCTCCATGCGCATTATCCTTATATAGAAAGATGCTTATAAAGTAAGCTAATTGGAAAACCATGTCAAGCACGGAAAATTTGAAATTGGTGGAATCGCTGACCGTGGAGGTCCGCCGTTTCATTGCTGGAGCGCTGCTGTTTAACCTGAAGGTGGCGGGCGAGGTGGGCCTGAACGGCACCGATATGCAGTGCTTAAATCTGCTTCAGTTGCAGGGTTCGGCGACGCCGGGAGAATTCGCCCGCTGGGCTTTCCTCACGACGGGCGGGGTCACGGTCGTTCTGGACCGGCTGGAAAAGGCGGGCTACATTCGCCGCGAACCCAATCCCCGGGACCGGCGCAGCACCATCATTCGGCCAGTGCCTTCGAAATTTCGGAAGTTCCAGAAATACTACCAGTCAAAAGGCCAGGCGCTGGCGCTGGCCCTCTCTGCCTACACGGATGATGAACTGAATTTGATACTGGACTTTTTCCACCGGGTCAATGACCCTGGCGCGGCGGCGGAGTGAGCGAAACAGCTTGCTGGAAGTTAGCGGGGATCGCAAAGATCCAATAAGTCGGTGGCCCCGGCAGATTGTCCAATCTCAATCACATCGGCTCAAGCACACCGCGCGTTTGTCAGGCCGCGTACCCCTTGACCCGGATTTCCCCCTTCGAGACGTCAACCGTGCCGCGGGCCCAGACCTGGATCGTATTCACCCACACATACTCCGGATGGTTGCTTGTCAGCGTCACATTCTCCCGGAGCTGGACGACCGGCGACCCAGGCTCCGGAATCCCCACTCCGTCAGCAGCAACAGCTATTTTCTTTCCGTCTTCGGTGGTGACTTCGGCGTGAATGTTGAGCTGGCAGCGCCCATCGGCGCGGATGTGAAGGTAATCCACACCCTTCACCGTCCCCTTGACCTTTGGGCCGGTGATGGGGCCCTCGAAATGGACGTCGAACCGCGCTCCCTCGGCCGGAGGCGGCGCCTGGCCTGAAAATATGGCATTCGCTGAGGCGCCATATTCCGCTACCCGGGTAAATTGCAACGTGTACTCGTAGATCAGTTCTCCTGGTGTACCTGCGCACTCGCTCATTTTGATCCTCCAATCTGTCTGCCATTTGAATGTGTTTGGAAACGCGTCCGAAGAGACGGCCGGCGGACGCAATGCAGCATGGTACCAATTCTGGGACAAAAGTGCATGACTTCATTTCTAGTTCCGCCAAACATCAAATGGGCAGTGCACAGGTCGGCAGGATGATCAGCACCTTGAATCTTGTGCGTGCACCCTTTCCCGGTGTTGTAAACTACTTCAATCTGCCGATGAAGGGGTTGCCGTAACCACAGGGCGCGAGACGTCGCGAAGTGACGGTTTAGGCCGCACATATGGAGGTCGATTGATGCCCTTTTCGGGGTAATTTCGTCAGCGGCAGGATCATGAAATGCTTACCGTGCGCGAGTGGATGGTCGAAACAGGAACTTCCTGCAGGAGGTAGCGTGAGGCCATGATTCAAGCTGTCCACAAAGGTATCGAAATTGAAATGGAGCTTCATCAATTGACGGAAGGCTATTGGAAATGCGACTACACGTTGATTAAGCACCCGGGTCGAATCCAAACAATCCACCACGGGAGCGAGCAATTTCCGACGATGGATCTTGCCAAGGAACATGCTTTGCAACAGGCTCGTGAAGCGATCGACCTGGCCCAGTAGAGAAACCCCTGCATGAGGAAGTTCGCCGCGCCCCCAATGTCCGCGAGCCGGATGCTGATCCATGCCCAAACCAGACAAACTCCGCTCTTCTTACCCAAAGGCGAAGCTCAAGCCGATTAGTTCACCGAAACGGAAATCGTGGTGCTGTGGGACATGCTGCTGGACGTACCGGTGACAGTGACGGCGCCGGATTCAACGGTTGAGGGCGGAGTCCCACCGCCGCCGCTGCTGCTGCCACCACCGCAACTGAGGCTCGCCATCAAGAGTCCCGCAAGAATCAGACCCCCGGCCGCATATCGCAAGTCCAACGCCGGATTGCTGTAGCGGCGGTCTCCGACCGCCGCCGCCCTTTGCGTCAATAAATCCCAACAACCATGGAACCATTGATTTCGGTGGTCGGAGACCCCCGCACCAGCCGCTCGGAGATTCAACGGTTGGACCTGCTCGCTTTTGGGGTGAAGTCTTGGCAGTGCCAACAACAGGAGGCAGAGCATGGCGGCAATCGCGATCCACCAACCACTGAAAAACGGGCCGTGGGGGAACCATGGATGGGTGAAAGCTGAGGAAGAAGCCGTTACGGTAATCGATGCCGTGTTGTTGCTCAAAGTTCCCACTGAGCACGTTACTCCGGCCAGAGAACTTGAGGCGATGCAGGTAAAGTCAGGGGTAGCCGTGAAGTTGTCAATCGGCGTCAAGGTCAGAGTGGATGTCCCGCTCGATCCGGGGCTGATGGTCAAACTGGTAGGCGATGCGCTCAAAGAAAAATCAGGAGCAGAGGTGACGAAGTTTGAAGGGCTCGACCACGTCCCATTCTGCGCGCCCGAGGGGGCAAGAGCTTGCACCTGCCAGTAGTAGGTGGTTCCTCCCTTCAGCGCGCTCGCCGAAGGCGTATAGGCATCTGCCGTGGTCGTGGCAGCCAAAGAACACCCTCCGCAAACGCCTGCCGCCGGGTTTGTGGGCAGAACATACCGGGTGGTTGCGATCAGGATTCGGTATCCCGCGCTCCCTGCTACCGCTATCCAGGCAAACGTGGGCGGAGACGCAACCCCCGTCGCTCCGTTTGCGGGGGCGGAGAGCGTTGGCGCAGCCAACAATGTACCGATGCTGAAGCTGAAGACGCTTGACCACGCCGCGGTTCCCGTGCTGGCCGTTGGTTCAATGGCCTGCACCTGCCAGAAGTAAAGGCCCGGCGTAAGAGCGCTTAACGGCGTGTAGGAATTCGTGAGGCTGGTATCAACAACCGTGCACTCGCTGCATGTGGCAGTAGCAGGGTTGGTGGGCAGATCGGCGGGACTTGTGGCAATCAAGATTCTGTAACCATTGTTGCCCGTCACGGCTGACCAGGACAACACGGGCGAAACAGGCACACCAGTAGCTCCGTTTCCGGGACCCGTCAGAATGGGGGCAGGCAGGTTTCCGGCACCCGGTGATCCCCATGCCGTCACCAGATTGAGGGCGTCAATCGAACCGAGCCCCGTGGCTTCGTCATAGCCCACTATAGCGGTATAACCCATCAGGCCGCTGGCGGGGCAACCTGGATCCGTAGCGGCCACCTGGCAGGGCACAATGTTGCTGCCAGTGACGATGTCGTGTAAGGCCGCAGGCGAGGTCTGTGCCATGGAATAAAGCGTGGGATTCACGTTGCCCTGGCCCCCGGGCGTCTTCATCTGCTGGTTGATCAGGGCCACGATTCCGGCAAAGGTGGGCGCCGCCATGGACGTTCCACCCGCTACAGTGAGAGTCTGGTCCGTATAGCGATAGCCATCGACGCAGTGCCCCTGAGAACAGATCACATAGGGATCGTGAAGGGAAGAGGCGTTCAACGAAAGGTCGGGAACGTAACGAACGTTATTGGTGGGAACTCCGGGACCGGTTTGCCAGGCGGGCTTGGGGAAAATTGCGCTCGCACCTCCTCCTCCCGCCAGGATCTGATGGCTGGTATTGAGCGGCGATGACGTATCGTTCCATGCCGTCTCGGGGATGTGGGAAAGCGCTGAGGTCAAAAGATCGCCGGTGGTGGATGTCGCCGCTTGCCAGTAGTCTCCCGAGCCTTCAGCGAATTCACTTCCACCCATGCCGGTAACGTAGGGAGAGCTGGCGGGAAAATCGACAGACAGCCCCTGAAAAGCAATGGTCAGAGGAGAGTTTGGATTGCCCGAGTAGTCACAATCCGCCGCGCCGGAGTCACCCGCGGCAGCCACAATCGTCTGCCCCTGTGAATTCGCCTGCTGAGCAAGGGTCGCCAGCGGTTGCAATTCGCCACCTTGTTCCCAAGCCGCTTCGCAATTGCCATAGCTGATGCTGATGACTGGCGCAATTTTGTTGTCGACGGCGTACTCAAAGGCATTAAAGGTTCCGCCGCTTCCTCCATTAACATAGTAAATGGCGGCGTTCCGGGCCACCGCTCCTGCCCACTCAACATCCAGGCTGGCCTCGTCGATATCTGCCGTGACCACTCCCGGGTCTGTGGCCCCCGGAATCAAGACGATGTGCGGTGGATTGGGTGCCAGGCCCGAGGCATTACGGAAATCGGTGATGTCACTCCCTCCGTTGAAAAGGTCTGTCTGCCCCATGATGGCGATGGACTGCCCCTTGCCGTCTATTCCCGTGTTGTAAAGGTTTTGAACGTCGTAAATGATAGCGAAATCGCCGGGTGAGACGAATGCGTTTCCGGTAAGGCTGGAAGTGAAGTTCGGCTTGGGGTCCACTTCCGTTTGGCGAAAGACTCCACGCGGATTGAGCGGAAAATTATCGAGTCCGTGAATGCCCTGCACGACGTCGGCGATTGCAGCGGGCACGGCGGGCGCCGAGGCATTGGCAAAATAGGTGCGGCCGTGGAATGAGTAATAGTGAATCTCCGTTTGGAAAGCGGTTCGCACCTGCCCTGCCGTGCCGGAGAATGAAACCCAATTGCGGCCTCGGGCAGCCTGAGTCACCTTGAAGCCCTTCGCCTCAAGCCACGCTACCACCTGGCCCATATCGTTCTGGCTGAGGCCAAATCTTTCCGCAAATTGCTCCGGCGAAAGCCATTGATGGAATTGTGATGACGTTCGATTCTGTTGCTCCTCCAGTAGCGTGGTCAGGTCCGCCTGCTGGCTCTCCGTAAGCTTGAAGATCAGGGAGATGTTCTCCAGTTTGAGGGAATCCGCCACCGGCCCCTGGTCATTTTCAGGTTGGAAGAATGGACGGCGGTTGCCTTCCAGCGAAACGGTGGGGGATCCTGCGATCGGACCCGCGATGCGATCGGCGATGCGCGAATAGGCCGGAGTTTTCCGGCACAAGCCGGAGATAAGCGTCGAAACCACGAGGCCGACAATCACAAGGGTGACTTGGCGTCGCATCAAGCTTCCTGAAAGAAGCCGGCAGCGGGCTTAAAGAAGTCGGCAGTCGGCAGTGGGCAGTGGGCAGCGAAAAGCAGTCCCGCTAAATCGTCATGAAAGTTCATCTGGACAAATTCGCTCGACAAATTTCGCCAGACCATTTGATGGGACAAATTCTCTATACAACTTCAGTGGACAGATTCGCTATCCAATTTCGCCGGACCATTCGATTAGATAAATTTACTGGACAATTTCGCCTTACAAAATGTCCGCGCCGGAAGAGTGAATCCACCCACCAACAGGAGCCGTAATTCCGACATTATGCCCGAACTATCCCGATTTTCCCTCTCCATGATAAGCCGCCCCGACCATCTGGGACTTTGGTTAAATCGACTTTTCACCCCTGGATTCCAGGGCCGTCAAAAACTTTCAACTCACCTTTCTTGCCAAGCAATCACAGCAGCATGCTTGAGGAGAAAGTCGCAGGTCAGCGGGAGAAGGTGCAAGGCCGGAGTGATGGAATGGAAGCCGCCCCGGCCCGCCATCAACTAAAACGCAACATAGCCGTTGGGTGCGCTGGCGTTATTGGGAATGGTGGTGCCAGCAATCCCAACAAACACCGTTCGGCCGTAGAAGAACGGCAGGCCCAGATCGAATTGATCCGTTTTCGAACCGCTCAGACTTTCCTGTGCAAGGTCGTTGAATGCAGAGAAGCCAGGGTTATTCGCAAAAAGCGAATCGGCGTTGGCGACATTCACTGTCACCGTTCCGGCAGAGCCATTGGCTCCGGTAGGGGCGAGAGCCACTGGGGCGGTTGAGCCCGGGCAATAGTAAATGTTGTCCAGGCAATTCTGGATGCCGAGGGTGGCAGGATTGGAAAGTAAAAGTGCAGGCGCGCTCGAATCAATAGATCCGCCTGAATTATAGGTAACGCCATCAAAGACAACTTGGGGAAAGTTGCCGTTGCTATCCAAGGTGTAGAGGGTGGCGTTCCCAATGGCATTATTGGATTCGGTCCCGACCCCGAATATGAGTTGGCCGGCGGGAAGCAGCCCTGATCCATCCGCGTTCACATAAGGAAGCGAGGGCGCTCCGCCGGCGGGGATGGACGGCAGAGTAATCTGCACACCGTTATTGTCCCTGGGAAAGAAGGCCACAGGATTCGACACCTGCTTCACCACGGGTAAAAACGCGGGCTGACAGACGTTGAGAGGGCAAATGTAATAGGGATAGGCGGAGAAGGTCTGGCCCGCGGCACAATTCAGGCCGCAATCCTGAATGGAAGTACCGACCCCCAAAATTCCATTTGCGCCCAGCGCCGCCACGGTATCAAGAGAGGGACCCGCGCCAAGGCTGAGGCAATCGGCGAGGGGGACGGGGTAAGTTGTATCGCCCATTACCTGGAAGGGCACATTGGGAGCCTTTTCACCCGAGATCAGGACATCGGCCACCAGTACGGGTCCCCAAGTATAAGATGTGTCGGGGAACTGTACACACTCCTGCACCGCATTTCCGGCAGAGTCTTTTACTGTTCCATATTCGGTAGCCGGAACTGATACCAGTGCGGAATTAAGAATCCGCAAGCCAACGCTGCTGGTATCCACAAGGACGTCCGGGATGATCTGGCAGACCGCAGTGCTGGGCAGGCAGACAGTGACATTTGTAAAAAGACCATTGTAAAAAGCCGTGCCGGGGTTGCCGGAATTCCCCCCAGGCCCAAAGTTGACGAAAAGGGGCGCCGTGTTACTGCCCGTCACCGTGAGTGTGGTGGAAGCGGATTGGCTGGTGTCCGCCTGGCTTGTGGCCGTCACCACGACTGTGGGAGGGCTTGGGAGCGTCGTGGGTGCCTGGTAAAGTCCCGAAGTCGTAATGGCCCCCACTGTCGAGTTGCCGCCCGCAACTCCATTGACATACCAGGTGACCGCATTGTTGTCAGGTCCAGTGACCGTAGCTGTGTACTGCACGCTGGTTCCAGCCTGAGCCACTGAGTCAAGGGGGGCAACCGTAACCTGGGCGTTCACGACCGCAGGAGTAATCGTCACAATCGCCGCGCCGGAGGGAAATGTCTCCGCCGAACTGGTGGCTTTTACCGTCACGGTGGAGGAAGTGGGGACGGTGGTGGGCGCCGTATACACTGCCGTCGTCGAGCTTGTACTGGTGATCGTTCCCAAGGTGGAATTACCGCCCAGAATCCCATTTACAGACCAGGTGATGGTGGTGCTTGTTGGAGTGACAACGGTGGCGGTGAACAACAGCGTCGATCCTGCCTGAACTGAAGCGGAGATGGGCGAAAGGGTAACCACCGGCAGGGAGAGATCATTGCCAGTGCCCCCACCGCAACCGGCAAGAAACATCGCACCCGCCATTGCCAGCACAAGACTTGCCACCGCAGCGGTGGAAACCTTCTTGCCCCTCATTGCACCACCTCCGGAGAAACATTGGTGGGCAAGAGGCTGGGCACATAAGCGCGTCCGCGGTACGACCGCATATGCCCGCCGCTGGTCAAAATAAAATTGTCGTCCTGGATCATCAGGGGCCCGCCATGGCGCCCTGTCCGGGCTTGCGCGTTTTGCTGGAGATGGTTGAAGTAAGATCCTAAAAGTTGCTGCATGTTGGGAACGAAGGGCCCTTGCCAGGAAATGGCAAAAACAATGCCTGCCGGGGAGACATACTCGCGAACCACGGTGCCGGCGGGATCGGTGATGAGGTGGAGCCGGTAACCCTCATGAACTTCATCTCGGATCTGACCCCGCAGAAATTGCCCGTCCAATTTGACGGAAGATTCCGGCTGGCCAAGCGCGGCCCATGCCGGCGCAGCCCCCAGAATCAGGATGAGCAGGATTCCCCCCAAGCTTCTCACGTACCTCCACCCGTACCTTTCAACCATTCACCCGCGCCGCCTTTTTCCTGGACTGCCCTTCAACTTGAAGGGTCTTTTGAATCATGATGAGCCTCACCAAAATACCACATAGTGTTGCGAGCCATCCAGTGCTGAGAAAATCAGGCGGTGACTCAGTTTGGTCGAGAGGCCGCGAAACGCCCAATTTGGCGAATGGAGCCCGCCGCATACTGCCGGCTCATAAACATTGCACTTGGATGCCACCGTTTACGCCGTGGTTGTAGGAGACTGGCCGGGAAGAACGTGAAGTTCAGGAGGAGCACAAGGCCGAATGGTGAAGCCAATCAGCTCGCGCCCCTCCTAGAAAAGCAGGCTAAAACGCCCAGAAGCCATAGGGATAGCTTGCGTTTGTACCTTCTATGCCAACGAAAATCGTGCGGCCAAAGAAAAATGGCAGCCCGAGATCCCAGGAATCGGTTGAAGCACTGCAAGGAGAACCTGTCGCAGGAATGCAGCTCCCCCCGGCCAAGTCATTGAACGCGGCATTATTCGTTGGGAACAGCGTGGTAATAGCATTTTCAATAGGCAGCGAGACCGTAGTTGAAGTTCCAGCTGTTCCCGGTACACCCCCCACCGCTGCCGCCAGCCCCAGGGAAAGATTGAGGTTTGAACTGGGACAGTAGAACCCGATGTCCGTACTGCTAATTAGACAGTCGGTAGTCCCCAGCGTCGTTTCATCAGAGACATAGAGGGCATTCGAGCCGCTGTCGATAAAGCTCCCACCACTGTTGCTGGAGTTGTATTGGACTCCATTGTAGGTTGCTATCCCAAAGCTGCCAACGTCATCAACTTCGTAAACACCAGCACTGCCAGGAATGGCATTATTGCTCTGGGTCCCGATGCCGAAGGTCAGAGTGCCGGTCACCGTGTTGTTGGCCGCACCGTTGGAAGGTATGGACGGTAGCTGGATCGACTCACCATTATTATCCGACGGGAAAGTCGCAACGGGATTCCACACCTGGTCCGCCACAGGCATATTCTCATATCCACAGGTGGTATTGGAGCACCCGATATAGTATGGGTCAGTAGTGGAAGAGGTGCAGCCGTTGCCGCCGTAGTAGGAACAATCCTGCGGGTCGAGCCCAATACCCAGTATCCCGTTGGAACCGAGGGAGGCAACCGTATTCAAATTGCCTCCACCACCTGACAGGCATTGGGCTCCTGAAGGAGCATCGGAAGTAGCACTGATGAGTTGAATGGGAATCCCGGTATTCGCGCCTGCCCCCGGTTCAGCCGTGGCCATTTCGCTGCCAATCTGAACGGTGGCCATGGCCACCGGCCCCCAAACATAGTTCAAGCTGCCAAATTCGTAGCACTCATTGATCGCGTTGCCACTTGAGTCCGTGAGCGTTTTCAGGGAGACATTGCTCGGAACGGCGCTGGCAAGGATGCGCAGCCCTACGGAGTCGGTATCCACAAGGATGTTGGAGATTGTGCCACAATTCGTGGTGCTGCTACTGCTGCTGCTAGTGCTGCTGCCCGGCTCACACACCGTAACCGAGGTGAAAATCCCATTAAAGTATGGGGCCGAAGAGGCCGTGACCGTTCCAGGTCCATTGGGCCCAAAGCCGATCGTAACCGGCACCGTGTTGTTGACGGCGGTTGATCCCGTCAAGGACACAGTCTGCGTCCCGGAGGCATCGACGATAGTGAGGGTGCCCGTCCACGGGCCGCTCCCCAACGGCGAAAATGTCACATTAATCGTGCAACTGCCGTTGCCTGTGACGCTTGAGCCACAATTGTTGGTCTGGCCAAAGTCGCCTGAAATGGTGATGCTGGAGACAGCAAGTGCGCTGGAACTGCTGTTATTAAGCGTGACGGTTTGAGCCGGACTGGTGGTACCGACCGCAACGCCCGAAAAAGTCAAACTGTTGGTGGAGAGTGAAACACTTGTGCTGGTGCCCGACAGGGTCACTGTTTGTGGGCTGCCACTGGCATTGTCAGTGATAGTCAGGGTGCCGCTCGCCGGACTGCTGGGAGGATCCAAAGCCGTGGGCGTAAAGATTACGCTAATCGAGCACGTGGCGCCCGCGGCAATTCCCGTGCCGCACGTATTGGTTTGGGCGAAAACTCCATTACTCGACGTAATGCTGGTGAAGGACAAAGCGGCGTTTCCGGTGTTGGATACGGTCACCGACTGGGGAGCGCTGGCAACACCCACGCCGCTGGTAAAGGTGAGGGTAGTGGCAGAGAGGCTAACAGCCGGGGCGGTCGTGGGTGTGGTCGTGCTGGACCCACCGCAACCGGTCAAGAGTGCTAACCCTATTAGGACAGCAAAGAAGCGGCTGAAATTTGCCGCGGAAAGAGCTTTGGAATTCATTGCACCACCTCCGGCGTCAGGTTGGCGGGAACGAGGCCGGGCACAACGGCGCGCCCGCGGAAGGAGCGGCCGTGGCCGAAACTGGAAAGCATGAAATTATCCCCCTGGATCGTCACCGCGTGGCGGGGTATGACCTCGGTGCGTTGGCCCTGTTGAAGATTCGTCGCATAGGACCCCAACAACTGCTTCAGATTAGGGACGAAATGTCCCTGCCAGGAGACTCCAAAGACAACTCCCGCCGGCGAGACGAATTCGTTTACGACGCTGCCGTCTGAAGAGGTGATTTGGTGCAGTGTGAAACCCGTTTTGGCCACCATCGTATGTTGACCGCGAAGAACTTGCACGTCGGAGGTTACCGACGCTACATCGCCGCCCAGCGCAGCCCATGCCGGAAGACTTCCCATCATCAGCATGAGCAGAACACTCAAGATGCTCCTCATCGAATGTTTCCCTACCTTTCCTAAGTTATTTCCATTAGCCTTTGCTTGGACTGCTTTTCGACCCCAAAGGGTTTCCAAGCACATGTTAAATAATTGCAAAATGTTAAGGCCTTAAAGAACGGCGAAATGGACAAATGGGCGCCAAGTGGCCTTTTGAGCGCTGGAAGGTATTGAAAGCAAAGCCCACAACGATAGGCGCCGACTTACAGAATTGAACGAGATGATGCGCCGTGTGGCGTATGCGGAGGGGGCGCAATCTTCACTTTTGGATATCATTGCCGCCGAAACAGGACCTTAGGGATGAACCGTGAGGATATGTTGACATGCAACACCGCGAATGCGCGAATCGGAGCGCGGGGATAAATTTCGTTCAAGTATTCACTTGAAGGGTCGATAGATAGGGTAGCGTTCAAGCTCTCCAGCGCTGCGAGTGACCCGCCCCATGCGGTGCTAAGCCTTGGCGGCAAGTTCGAAGACCCTTTCGCCCCGACGAACACCCTTGCCGCCAAGGCACCTCCCTGCTTTCAGACAGGAGCAAAGCTAAGGGCAAGAGTCAAAAGCTCCAATTTCCCCACATCGCTTGGCAGCAATCCCGTTTCCCGATCGTGTACAGGGCAGTCCCGGCGGCGAAGCTCACGAACGTTGACGCCCGTAAGTCCTAACTGGGGAGTTTGCACCGTCCCTAGCCGCGTGACAGCGATATGTTGGCCCACGGCACACGTCTTGCTCTGCTCACCTCGGTTCAACTCCTCCGCCCAAAATCTGTTACAATCCCATTTTGGGCTTGCAACGAAAAACATGCGCATCGCCATTCGAATTCTGGCCATTTTGACCATTGCTGCACTGCTCGCCCCGTGCCTGCGGTGGGCATCACTTGGCGCCCAAGTTGGGGCCTGCGCCTGCCCTCCGGCCGCCTGCACGTGCCCCGGCCATCACCACGCTTCCGGTCACACCCCGATTTGCTGCATGGGTCATGGAGGCCGTTGCGGATTGGGCTCGCAAGACAACTACCTGAGTTCAGCCCTCAGCTCTCTGGTTTACATGCCCACGGAGCATCGGTGGTCTGATCCGGTCACACCCTGGAGTTTCGAACAGCATGTTTCGTCTTTAAATCTTTTGCCTTCTCATGCCCGAATTCCTGAACAGCCTCCCCGCACAACTCTCTAATTGCCGATGATGGATTGACGATTGTCGATGGAGCGAATCGATGACCGTCAATCTCTAATTCCATCGCTGTGGACCTTTTTATTGACGATTTTCGATTGACGATTGTCGATTGAATGAATCGGCAATCACGATCACCGATCTAAACCGTCGGTGACGAGGCCCACGGCTCTTTTCCCACAGCACCCTATCTCGGTGACGATTGCGCAAATCGGCAATCGTCCATCGGCAATTCCGGAGGTTTTTATGAGGCAAAGAGTTCTTTTGGCTATGCTGTTGGCCTTCTTCTTTTCATTGGTCGCGTTGGGGGCAGATCCGGGGAAAATCCGGGGAGTCGTGCACGATCCTCAACATCGTCCCATCGCAGGCGCAACCGTCGTCCTTCGTACGCAGTCTTCGACTTGGTCACAAACGACCCAATCCGATTCCGAAGGCGAATTCCATTTTCCCGATGTGCCGCTGGGAAATTACACGGTCAGCGTTACAGCGGCGGGATTCGGTGTGCGAGAGCAATCCATTTCCGTTGTGGCGGGCAAATCACCGGTGCTCCATTTCCCCCTGGAGATCGCAGGCTCGCGGCAACTGGTTCAGGTCTCCGAACAGGAGAGCAAGCTCAAGACCCAATCCTCCACCCTGCAGACGCTCGTTTCATCCCAGGAAATCTCTCACACTGCGGGCGCGGACCAGACAAACAGCATGGCCATGATCACCGACTTCACCCCCGGCGCTTACATGGTGCATGACATGCTGCACATCCGTGACGGGCACCAGGACGACTGGTTTATTGACGGCATTCCCGTGATCAACACCAACATTGCCGTCAACGTTGCGCCCTTGATCAATCCCAAGAATGTGGAATCGCTGGAGGTGGAACGCGGCGGTTACTCCAGTGAGTATGGTGACCGCACTTATGGCATCTTCAATGTGGTTTCTCCCTCGGGATTCGAGCGCAATAATCGCGCGGAGTTGGTTGCGTCATACGGCAATTTCCAAACCACAGACGATCAGGTGAGTTTTGGCAGCCATACGGAACGCTTTGCCTACTATGGCAGCGCCGATGCCAACCGTTCGGACCTGGGGCTTGGCACCCCCACCTCGGCCATCATTCACGATCAGGACAGCGGAGAGGGTGGGTTCCTGTCATTGCTCTTCAACGCCTCGCCGCACGACCAGTTGCGTTGGCTCGTTTCCCTGCGCAATGACCATTACGCCATCCCCAACGATGCGCCCACCCAGGCATCAGGAATTCGCGATCTTGATTTGGAAAGCGATGACCTGGTGGGTTTCCACTGGGCCCATACCGCTCCGAAAGGGTGGCTGCTTACCGTCTCACCCTATTTTCATTTCAACGACACTCATTACTCCAGCGGCGCGGGAGACACGCCCACCATCCTGAATGAGGACAGCCGTTCAGACTACTTAGGCGTACGGGCCATGCTGCAGGGAATCAAAAAACACCACGATGCCCGCGTCGGCTTCGAGAGTTGGGGGCAGCGCAACAACACGCATTTCAACTTGACGGCGAATCCTGGCACTCAGGTGTTCGAGCAACAAGAGTCGCACTGGGCCAATAATGAGTCGGGATTTGCCGAGGACCAGTACCGGCCAACAACGTGGCTTACGCTGGATGCCGGGCTCCGGGTGGTCCACTACGGCGGATTACTGAGTGAAAATGCGGTCGACCCTCGCGTGGGCGGAGGCATCCACATTCCCCATCTCGGGTGGACAGTTCACGGTTACTACGCCTACTACTATCAGCCGCCACCTCTCGACAGCTTGAGCGGCCCGTCCCTGGAGTATGCCCTGACTCAGGGCGTCAGCTTCACTCCCCTGCCGGGCGAGAGGGACATTCAGCATGACATCGGCCTCACGGTGCCTCTGCGCGGATGGACGATGGACGTGGACAACTACCACACCAATGCGCGTAACTTCCTGGATCACGATGAGGTGGGCAATTCCAACATCTTTATCCCCCTCACCGATGTGGCAGCACTCATCAGCGGGACGGAGGTCACCCTGCGCTCGCCCGAACTCTGGAACCATGTGCAGTGGCGGGTTGCCTACGCCAACGCCATCGGCAAAGGACTGGGCCCCATCACGGGAGGCCTGATCGAGTACGCGCCCATCAGCTATTTCTATCTCGATCACGATCAGCGCAATGGGTTCAGCACCGTGCTTTCATTCAAACTGCCCCGCCGCTTCTGGGCGACACCCGGTGTCAATTTCGGCTCCGGCTTTGTAAATGGCGATGGCCCTGCGCACCTACCGCCCCATACCACGGCAGATCTGGCTTTGGGCAAGGACCTGGGAGAGAAGTGGTCTTTCTCCCTGAATGGAACCAATGTGCTGAACAACCGCTATCTTATCGACACCAGCAATACGTTTGGGGGAACCCATACCGTGAACCCGAGACAGATCTATTTTGAGGTGCATTACCGCTTCCACTATTAGAAGGTTGGCGCGGATTTACAAATTCAAAATTCAAGAATTGGTGGCGTGTGCTTTTCTTACCGCGACTTTTCAAGGTGTAGAATTACCCGTGCGACCCAACACGAGGCCACACGATTTTATCCAAGGGAGATTGAAAATGCGCGCGCAACGGGTCATGGCAATTCTGGTTGGTTTGATCATGGTCTTTGCCAACACGTCTTGCCAAACCGAAAAGCCCCTGCCGGAGCAGCGTTTTGATCTGCGTGGGAAGGTGCTGGCGATTGACAAGACCGCCGGCACGGTGACGCTTCAGCACGAAGCCATTCCGGGTTACATGGCCGCCATGACCATGGATTACCCCATCAAAGACAAATGGGTATTTGACGTTGTCAAACCCGGCCAAACAATTCACGCAACTTTGGTGGTGGCCACTGACCGCGCCTGGCTGGAAGGCATCGTGGTGACGGAAGAGTCCAAACCGCAGGCTGGTTCGCCTTCGGCTTCGGATTCTGTGCACCCATTACTAGGGGAGGAAGTCCCGGATTTCGCACTGGTGAATCAGGATGGCAGGCATATTCATCTCCATCAATATCGCGGGAAGTCCTTACTGCTGACCTTTATCTACACGCGCTGCCCGCTTCCCAACTATTGCCCCTTGATGAGTAAAAACTTCGCCCAAATTCTGGAGCAATCGCAGGATGACCCCAAGCTCGCCGCGTCCCTCCACCTGCTGAGCATCAGCATCGATCCCGAATACGACAAGCCCGCCGTGCTTCGCTCTTATGGCCTGGACTGCGCGGGCAAACCGAATCCCTTTGCGCATTGGGAATTTGCCTCAGGCACGCCGGAGCAGGTGCGCAAAGTTGCGGAGTTCTTCGGCCTGAAGTATTGGACCGATAGCGGCCAGGTCGTTCACTCGCTGGTCACAGCACTGATCGGCCCGGATGGAAAAGTGGTAAAGGTTTATCGCGGAAACGATTGGCAACCGGCGGAATTGCTCGCGGATCTCAAGGCGCTACCCCGCGGTTAGGCGGTCCCAAGATACGGGCCAGCCATGATCAGCTTCGAGGTCGGGCGAGCCCGTATCGGCAATAATTTCAGCAGATACGACTTCGCTGTCAAAATCTCTCTCCACCGCGGGAGGCTTTGATCTTACCTCGGATCAACCTGCGTCTCAAGTAGGCAGCAGTATACATCTTCAGCATGAACACGGCGCATTATCAGGGGATTAAAAGGATGCCGCCCAGGTTTGCGCGCAACGCAGGCTTTGTTATAATGGCAAGCGCACCGTTCAAATATCAGCGAATCTCATGCCCAACGCCCTGCCTCACATCACGGTCCGAGACTCTTTCGGCAATCAACGCGAAATTGAGATTTCACGAACGCCCTTTACGCTGGGACGGCAGGGCGACAACGACCTGGTGCTGCTCGACACGCGAATTTCCCGCCATCATGCGCGCATCGTCAAAGACAACGAAAGCTATTTGCTGGAAGATGCGGGCAGCCGGCACGGCACATTTTTGAATGGCGTCCAGATCACAGGGCCCCGGAATTTGAAGCCCGGCGATCAGATTGGCCTCGGGGTTTCAGACTCCTACGGCCTGATGTTCAACGTGGAAGAGGCCATGCTCCCGGGGCTTCTGGAAAAATTCGAAAAGGCGTCTGAGCAGAGTTCCGCACCGCAACTGCACCACCTCGGCTTGTTGCTTCAAATGGCGCAAATGATGCTGCGTGCTCCGGCCCTGGAGGAAGTGCTCACCACCCTGCTGGACTCCGCCATTCAACTTACCAATGCCGAACGGGGCCTGCTCTTCCTCAAAGAGGGTGCGGGTAGCTTGGAACTCCGCCTGGCGCGTGGCAAGGGCGGCATCTACCTCAGTCCCGAGCTCACCGATTTCTCCACCGCTGTCATCAATCGCGTCGCAGTTTCCGGCCAGGAACAAGTGATCCTGGAAGAAGAGGCCTCCGGCGGCGCCACCTCGGAAACCGGCATTATCCGCACCGGCGTTCGCGGCATCGTTGCAGTGCCACTACAAAAGCTGCACATGGCGGATGCCGCGGGTGAGACGTTTGTGGGGAGAGCGCCGGAATTGCTTGGCCTGCTTTACCTGGACATTCGCGCGCAAGCTGCCGCAGTCACCGGACTTGACCGGCAAGTGCTCCAAACCCTGGCGGTGGAAGGGTCCACCGTCATTGAAAATGCCCGGCTGTTCCGTTTGGCACGCAGCCAGGAACGCATCCAACACGAAATGTTCCTGGCGCGAAACATTCAGCAAGGATTGCTGCCCCGCGATCTGCCCCAAAGCGATTTCTTTCAGGTGCTGAGCATCACCACCCCCACGGAAGCGGTGGGAGGCGATTACTACGACGTCCTGGAGCTTCCCGACGGGCGTTACGGCTTTGCGCTGGCCGACGTGTCCGGCAAAGGCTTGCCTGCGGCCCTGATGGCGGCAAGCCTCCAGGGAGCGTTCGGCGCTGTTGCTGCCGGCGCGCCCCACCTGGGCGAGCTCTTTCGGCGCGTCAACGATTACTTATGCGAGCGCACGCCTCTGGAAATGTTTGCCACCCTTCTTTACGGCGTGCTGGACCGGCAGGGGGGATTTGAATTTGTCAATGCCGGGCATATCCCACCCCTCATTGTCCGCGCCATGGGGGGCGTGGATCGCATTGAATCATCCAATTTCCCCGTGGGGCTCTTTCCTCGCGTGGAATTCTCCGTCGATCGCGCCCAGGTCTACCCCGGCGACCTGATTGTGACCACGTCGGACGGCGTCACCGAAGCACGCGATGTTTTGGGAGGTCTGTTTGGCGATGCCCGCCTGCTCACGCTTTTGCAGAATTGCAGCGGCCTGACGGCGGATGAGGTGGCCCGGCGAATTTTGGCCAGCATCCGCGAGTATGTCGGAGCGGCCCCCCAGTCCGATGACATCACCGTGACTATCCTGCGTTTTGGACCCGCCTGAAACGACGTACAAAAAACAGCAATACGCAGATATCTAATTTACACTTTAAAGTTATTGTCTAGTCATGATGGTGCGAGGCGCGTTCGTAGGCCTCCTTAAACAACTGGTTCTCCGGGGCCAAATCGGTGGCCTGGCGATATTGATTCAGCGCCTTACGGGGCTCGCCATTTTTCTCCAGAAGCTGTGCGAGCCGGTAGTGGGGAGCGGGCAGTCGGGGCCGGCGGCGTATCAACTCTTGAAACTGCTCAATGGCTCCGTCCAAATCGCCTTGGGTCTCCAAGGCGTTGCCAAGGTTCGTTATAATGACGGGGTTATTGGGACTGATACCCGCCGCCTCGCGAAATTCCGCGATGGCACCATCCACATTATTCTGTTTGATTAGCGTCAGGCCCAGATTGTTATGGGCCATGTCGAATTTCGGATTCAACCGCAAGGTGGCGTGATACTGGGCCGCCGCTCCAGCCCAATCCTCCTGTATCCGCAGGGAGTTGGCCAGGCAGAAGTGGGCCATGTCACTTTCGGGATTCAAGCTGACGGCCACGTGCGCCTCTTTTACGGCCTCGTCCGTTTTCTTCTGAAAGTTCAAGTCGCGGGAGAGCGCAATATGCAAGTAGGCATTTTGGGGATCGAGCTTAATCGCCGCACGATATTCCGCCTCAGCCTCAGGATAGTGACGCTCCTGAAGGAGAGCCCCGGCGCTTGCCGCACGCTGCGCCAACTCCTCCTGTTTCGCCTCTTCCAACTTGGTGCTGGAATCGGGAGTACCCGTCGGGGGGTTGGGGTATCCTGAACCAGGTGGGGGACCTGGAGGTGGTGGTGGAACGGTCGCGTTCCCTGTCGGATGGGCAGATTGCAAGGCGGCAACCAGATCGTCCTCGCCACCATTCTTGCGGACCTGGTCCAGGAAAGCATCGTTCGAGGCAAAGTCGGTGCCGAGTTCCTGTACCAGAATGGTTACGCGAGAACTGGGAACATCGCCCGCCAGTAAGGCCAAAATCTGCGCGCGTGTCAGCGGCTTCTTCGTCGCCAAGCTGGGAGTCTTTGCCACAACTGAGACAACAGCGAGTACGATTACCAAATGGACCTTGCCGATGGATTGAATTATCATATCAACCTCCGGAAGCCGCCGGAAATGGGAGCGAATCGGGGGCATTATACTTCGGATAAAATACAGAAGCCACCGCAACTCAATTGACTGTCAATAGCTAAGAACACCGCAACTTATTTAACTGCAACTCATTTGAACTTAGACTCATCAAGAATGTAGCCACGGTCAGCGATTTTCTGGCCGTGGGTACTTCTCGACTGAGATAATCCAAGGCAATCCTATTCGATCGATCTGCTTGAAACACCGCACTACTGTCGGGTTGCAAAGCACGCATTCTTCGGAACTCGTCATCGCCCCGAGACCTATGAGGCAGATAGTGAGCGCGCGTGCCTGAACTCCGACACAGGATGTTACAATCTGCCTCAGATGGTAATTCTTCAGACACTATTGTTTGTCGGATTCGCTCTACTGGGACGCTGGTTCCAATTGCATCCAGAGAAGGTCTTTCCGCAGGGTTGGTTCACAAGCGAAAACTCTTTTTCAGCACGGCTTTTTCGCGCTGAAATCACGGCCATCGGTGTCTTTGCTGTATTCGGCGGCACCTACTCCGCTCTATTTGCAGCTTTGCGGTCTGTAGCATCTCGTTCTGAGGTGCTGTACGGGGTTGTGGTGTGCATATGTTTCATCAGCGGAATCGCTGCGGCAGCCCTCGTTCGCCGGGAAGTGAAGGCTCAACCTCGGCACAAGAGTGAAAGCCCCTATGTGTGGTGGCCGTAGCCGTTGAAGGAGAATAACGGTCTTGAAACCGTTTCCTCCCTTGACACCATTTCTCTCACCCCACCGATTCTTTCTCGCAACGCCCCGCCTCAGGCTGACCACTTGGTTGGGCGCCAACGCTTCGAACAGGTTATGGATTGTAAAGCGTACTTGACATGATGGGAATCTGCTGTATCATATGTCAAGTTAGCTTTACATGGAGAGGCGATGCAAAATCACTTGGAAAAGATGCGAGCCCAAAGGAGGCTGACCCAGCAGGACTTGGCAGACTTGGTCAACGTTTCACGGCAGACCATCATCTCGCTGGAGCACGGGCGTTACAACCCCTCCATTAACTTGGCGTTCCGACTGGCGAGAGTGTTTGAGGTCTCCGTGGAAGAACTTTTCATTTATTCGGAGGAGGACAACCATGACTAACCAACAAGAGTATCTGAACAGGCGCGTACAGGCGGGTTGGGGCCTACTGGCCCTCGGAGCCTTATTATTCGCCGCAGGGCTGGTCTTGCAGTTCCTTTTCGTCGTGCCGTTCAATGCCCGGATTGTAAGCGGGCTGGGGATATTCTTCGCCAGCCTGGGCTTGGGTCAGGTGCTGAGATACCGCGCCACGCGAAGCAACAGACAGGCCGTCGCGCGACTGATCAATGAGGAGCACGACGAGCGCAACCACCAGATCCGAAGGCAGGCCGGCAGCCGGGGCTTCTGGGTGTCGCTGGCCATGACCTATGCCGCACTGATGTGGCTTTCTTTTGCCAGTAGCGGCAGCCTGCCCACCCCCACCCCGGATGGCCTGTGGTACTACCTGGCCGCGGCGGTAATCGTTCCCTTCACCGTTTACGCCGGCAGCATTCTCTACGAGCAGCAGCATGGCTAGCGGATAGCTACGCCGCCACCTGACGTCCCGGCTACCCGCTTAATATCATCCAGGATACAGTGATATCATTGAGTCGGACAGAGGGGGGGGAATGCCAGCTATTGTGGTGCGGAACATCGGGGTGGAAACCCATCGGGCGTTGCGGGCGCGAGCGAAGCGGCACGGACGGAGCACGGAGGCGGAAATTCGCGCCATTCTTGACGGGGCGGTCAAGCCCGCCAGACGCCTCAGGATTGGTTACGCCCTGGCCGCTCTCGCCAAGCCTCTGGGCGGCATCGAACTCAAGATCCAGCGCGACAATACCCCCGCCGCGCCGGCGGACCTCGGATGATCCTGCTTGACACCAATGTTGTTTCCGAGCCCTTGCTGCCCCGGCCCGATCGCAACGTGCTGGCCTGGCTCGATGCCAGGTGACTGAATCCTACATCTTCTCAGTGTAAGCTTGGCGGAGCTTCAGTTCGGCGTAGAGAATCTTCCCGCCGGCAAACGCCGCAGAGCTCTCGCTTTTCCCTCCAGGAAAAGATCATGGCCTTGTTCGGCGAGCGCGTCGTTCCTTTCGATCTCGCCGCCGCCCAGGCCTTTACGAAAATCATCGTCCGTGCCCGCCGCCAAGGCCATCCCCTCAGCGTGGCCGATGCCCAAATCGCCGCGATTGCCGCTGCTCGCCAATTCAGCGTCGCGACCCACGACGAAGAGCCGTTTCATGCTGCCGGTGTTCCCATCATCAACCCGTGGACAGCGGGGGGGCGCTGTAGCTGAGTCGATCGCTTGACACCCTTGGTTGCTTGTCATACACTGTACGTACAATCCAAGGAGAGAGTGCACATGAAGACGGCAACGGCGAACAAGGCGACGCGGGGGCACAGGCTCAACCTGCGCGCGACAGAGCGGCAGGCGCGGCTGATTCGCACGGGGGCGGCGACGCGGGGGGTGAGTGTCACGGACTTTATCCTCGAGAGCGCCTGCCTCCAGGCGGAGCAGGCGCTGGCCGACCAGCGGGAATTTGTAGTTACGCCCCGTCAATGGCAGGAACTTGTGGCGGCGCTGGACCGGCCGGCGCGCGCGAACCCGAATCTCACTGCTTTGTTCTCGAACCCCCGCGGCGACAGACGCCCAGGTGAGCCGTGAAGGATCGCCGATCATCACCCGGCACTGTCCTGCCGCCACTCACTGAAAAACTGGCCCCGCATCACGATTTATACACCTTCGACTGTGGCAAGGCGTCTCTCAATGACTGGCTGAAGCGCTTCGCGCTGATCAATCAGCAGAACGATTCGGCCCGCACCTATGTCATATCCCGCATGGGCAGGGTGATTGCCTATTATTCCCTCACTGCCGGAGCGGTTCGTAAAGAGGAATCCCCCGAACGAGTGGCCAGGGGGTTGGCGAGCCACCCGATCGGGGTCATTCTTCTGGCCCGCCTGGCCGCGGATCGGAGCGCCCAGGGCGAGGGGCTGGGGAAAGTCCTTTTGATGGATGCGCTGGTGCGATGCTTGGAAGCCGCCGACGCCGTGGGCGCGCGCGCCGTGCTGGTTCACGCCCTGGACGAGCAAGCGGCGGCTTTCTATAAGCGATTCGGTTTTGAGCCTTCGCCGCTTAACCCCAACCAACTTATGCTGCTCATGAAAGACCTGCGTGCAACCCTGAAGTCGCTCGAGAAGTGAAGGCGGCGACGGACAGCAGCGTTCAGTTGGGCAATCTCCTTCGGAGCGCGCGGGAGGATTGAAAGTGAGTGTGTACCGAGAAGCCGCGCGCCCTTCAGCGCTCCTCCATGGCTATTCAATCGGAAATACCAATCACACCCAGGGCACGCCCGCATGAATGAGACCCCGATGCATCGGCGCAAGCCACAAGCGGTACGAGCTCAACGGCCTAGTGCGCCCCCTTGACCTGTTTATAGAGAATAATCACCGCGCCTGGCTGATCCTTGATGGCCACCGGCAAGCCCTTTTCCTCCAATTCGAGGCCACTGAACTGTGATTCACCTGCCATGTCGATATTGCGCACCGAATACTGCGCTGTCAGGTCGAGTCCGCGAAGCTTGAACCTTGCCGATTCCATGGGGCTCTGCGAACGACGAAATGCCTGCACCATGCCGTCCCCTGGTTCCAGGCGGTTAAACTGCCAGGCCATCCAGTCGGCCTGCTCCGTACTGTAAGGTGTCAGCGGATAGTAGTCTCCGTAATAGTATGGAGCGATCTGGCGCCACTGGAGACCAAGGCGATTGAGCGCGGGATAGTCGATGGTCCTGCTACGCGGATCGGTTTGCATTGTCGGCGCAATGGTCATGGAACTTCGGAAGGAGTAGGGATTTGACGATCGCAGTCCCGTTCCGAAGAACGGAACCCACATGGCCAGTCCATAGGTGAGATCCTGCATCGCCGGAGGATCGTCATATCCGTAATCGCTTCGCCACAAAGGCACGGCGCAGGGTTTCCAAATCATCGCGGCGGCCGCCACTGGCGCACGTATCAATTAGCATTCCTGGATGCCGTCGCCTTAATTCATCCCAGTAGGCCAGGTAACCGGTAACGTGCCGAATCTCCGTAATGCCTTGTCGGTCTGGGGCGTCGTTCGCCCGCCAGTAATCCAACGGGTCCATGTTGAAATCCTGCCGGTAGAGATCGATTCCCTGCAGAGTGAGGAATTGGTCAATGTGATCGGTCAGCCACTTGAGAGCCTCTGGGTTGCCAAGGTCAAACAGCCGGTTGCGTCCATCCTTTGCCCCCAGCAGCCACTCCGGGTGATTCTCGGCCAGCCACGAACTCTGATTTACACGTTCCGGTTCAAACCACATGATGGTCTTGATTCCGTGAGCGTGGGCAAAGTCAGTGATGGGTCGGAAGCCTTGCGGGAAGCGCGCGGGATCGGGATCCCACGTCCCGGTGTTCCACCAGGCTTCCTTGAAGTGATACCAACCCGCATCCATCCACCAGTAGTCAAACTTCCACCCCAAATTGAAGTACTGCTGCATGAAGTCCTTCTGGTTCTCTACAGTCGCACCCTGCATTTCAAGGGCATAACCATTGCTGCCTGACGAAATCAACGGCGCCGGCAGTTGGCCGCCGGGGCGCGGCAGGTTGTGGGCAATCATCCACCGCCGCCAAACGTTCTGGCCATCAATCCAATCGCCCTGCCAAAACACCAGCGCCACCAGAGGGCTGCGCACTTCTTCGCCGGGAAGCAATTTGAAGTGGGTCAACTCCTGCCCCGCTCGCACCTGAAGTCCTGTCCCTTCATCACGCGCAAAACTTGCGGCCCACTGGCCAGGCCATCCCAGCGCAACAATCGTGCCTTCACCCGGCAGGGCAATATTGAAGTAACACATGTCAGTGTTGGTAGGACGGCCACCCGCGGCGCTGATTCTCTTCACCGCACTGGGCTCCAAGCGGTCGGCGTAGGGTTCAAAGTCGGTGGAGGAGGCCTGCGAACCCTTGCTGTGATGCAGGATGAACTCCCCGTCCTCGGTGCGTTCAAAACGCGTATCGAGAGCCTGAATATTTTCAAGAATCGGCGTTGCTGCGCTGCCTGTGTTCTTGAAGTAGAGCGTCCACTCGACCGCGGGGAAGTCGTGATACTCCACTGCCACCGCGCGCACTTCAAGCCCGGTCTTGGGATCGGTGTAAGTCAGAGTGTGGCTGATGATTCCGTCGCCCAGACGGGTTGAACTGCGGCTCGCTTCCCACATTTTGAGCAGATAGCTGGAAGGCTGGTCACCGTAACGAAATGAAAAAGGCGCTTCAGCGGTGATGGGATCGCGCAACGGTCCTATGGGAAGGTCGCCAAGCCAAACCGTCTTGCCATTCGCCAGGGTCACATGCGCATCAGCCCAATCGGCCTGGTCAAAATGATTGCCAAACACAACGCCCCCGCCGCCATCCTCGATTTTCAAGTCGAACTCAGTGGCGTTGCCGAGATCCACTTTTACAGGAACTCCCGCCATGCCCTCACGCAGAACCTGGCTGCGGAATGGCGTCTTGCCGGCCACGTCAACCGAGGCCACCACTGCTCCCCGGCCCACGTTGGAGTAGTTGTCCGCGCCGGTTTAAATGAGCATCACTTCTGCCGGTTTGATGAGCAGCAGGCGGGGTGATTTTTGAGGGCTGGGCACACGAGAGCGGAAGCAGCGAATCGTAGGCGCTGTGGGGATGC
>PLSX01000076.1 GCA_003165315.1 Acidobacteriota bacterium | reverse complement strand
CCCGCCTTATCGACGGATTAGGGACACGCTCTTGCAGGTCATATAATTTTGCAGCGGCATATTTACTTGAGCTGAGTCGCGAACCCGGCCACAATTTCGGCCGCGGCTGAGGGCATCACCTGAAGCAGTAGATGTGGCGCTTCGAACTTCACCATGCGAGCCGCCGGCGCGATTCGGCGGATGTGAGCAGCGGCTCGAGATGGGATGACATGATCTTCTGAGGATTGCAAGTACAGGATGGGGAGCGTAATTTGTTGAAGTTTGGCGGAAACATCGACTTCGAAGATGGCTTTTATTCTGGCTCTCAGCGCTTGGTCGGAGACGCGGGAGACCGCTTCACGATGTTCAGCTCGCAAAGACCGGGTGGAGTATTTCCCAAAGATAAAAGGGGTTTGAAACACTTTAGGGACGAGGCTAAAGGGCACGAGTCCGAGTAATGATTTGAACCGAGCATGAACCGGCAGCGGATTGCGAGCGAAGGTGCAACAGAGAATTAGACCCACCAAGCCGGGAGGTTTCGACGCCGTAATTGAAATGGCGATGGGCCCCGAGAACGACTCGCCCAGGATGACATAAGGACCATTGCGAGGAAGGGACAAGCGTGCGATGCTTTCGTGCTCCGCGTAATTCAGTGCCTGATCGCCGGGGTAGCTGATTACGGTCGTTTTGAATTCGGGTCCAAGAGCGGAAACCAAGCGCGAGAACAGCAAGCCTGTTCCGTCCAGGCCGGGAAGAAGTACGATCTGCATCGAGATTTCACCTCTTACGATTTTGGCACAACGCAGGGAGTTTCTCGCAAAATTCCTGAAGGGTTTTTGCAGTCGAGAATAGGAGAGTAATAATGCGTCATAGAATTCATTTCCCGGTAATATTTGCTTTTTTCGGCTTGGGGTGCGCTGCCATCGCGGGGTTTGCCTCAGAGCCGCTCACCGTTACCTCGCCCGACGGCAACGTTGCCATTTCGTTTCAACTGAAGTCCAACCCGCAGCCCTATCTTTCCGGCGAACGGGCCTATTACCGCGTCACTTATAAGGGGCAGCAGATTTTGGCGGACTCGCCTCTGGGTCTGGATTTCAAGAACGCGAAGGCCCTTGATAAGGACTTTGTCGTCATCGGTTCTGACATGCAATCGCAGGAATCAACGTGGGAAAATCCCCTGGGCGCGAAACGCAAAGTGCCGGACCACTATAATCAGCTCACCGTTTCGTTGCGTGAGCGCACCGCGCCCTCTCGCCGTCTCGACCTGATTTTCCGCGCTTACAACGAAGGCGTGGCGTTTCGTTATTTTCTTCCCCAGCAGGACAGCCTGAATCCCTTCATCATTTCGGCTGAAAACACCGGGTTTTATTTCAATCAGGATGCTTCGGCCTTTGCCCTTCGGCTGAATAGCTTTGTGACCCCCTACGAGGCTCACTTCGATCCAATCGAATTGGAACAGATCAAACCGGAGTCCATCATTGGGTTGCCGCTGCTGGTGAATATTCCCCACGGCCCATGGGTAGCGTTGCTGGAAGCCGACCTTACCGACTACGCTGGAATGTATGTTGGCGGGGTCGCGGGTGCACCCAACGCGCTGATGTCAAAACTTGCTCCCGTGCCAAGCTATGATCTTTTCAATATTGGGCCCTATGTGGACATGGTGCGTAAGGAAAACGACCTGGGAATCACGGGTCGGCTGGCGCGCGAGAAGCTGCTCCTATCGCCGCCGGGCAAAGGTGAACAGTTGCTCCCTGCGCCCGGCACCTGGGCACTCGGGCCGGGCTCCGAAGATATCGTAGTGGGCACAACTCCCAAATCAACTCCCTGGCGCGTGCTGCTGATGAGTCCGCAGGCCGGCGGCTTGATTGAAAACAATTATCTGATTCTCGACCTCAGCCGTCCCAGCGTTTTGGCCGATACCTCCTGGATCGAGCCGGGCAAGGCCGCGTGGGACTGGTGGTCTGGCCGCCTCGCAAAGAACGTTGACTTCAAGCCCGGCATGAATACGGCGACGATGATTCACTACATTGACTTTGCCGCCGAGCACCATATTGAATATATGCTGATTGATGGAAATTGGTCGCCCTTCAATGACATCACGCGCACAATCCCGGAAATTGATATGCCGGCGATTATGGGCCACGCCAAAAGCAAAGGGGTCAAAATCCTTCTGTGGGCGTTATGGACCGCCGTGCGGGAACAAGTGGATGTGGCGTTTTCTCTCTATGAAAAGTGGGGTGTGGCGGGAGTGAAGATCGATTTCATGGATCGCGACGATCAGGAGATGGTGAACTGGTACGAGGACATTCTCAGCAAAGCCGCGGAACATCATCTGGTTGTGGATTATCATGGAGCCTTCAAGCCCACCGGGCTGCGCCGCACCTATCCCAATTTGCTGAATCGTGAAGGTGTGTTTGGGCTGGAGCAGAACAAGGCAGGCAATGGCGAGACTCCGGAGCATGATGTGACTTTGCCATTTACCCGCATGCTGGCGGGCCCGCTGGATTTCACGCCCGGATCGTTTCATAACGCCACGCGCGAGCAGTTCAAGCCCCGAAACATTGAACCGTCGTCGCAGGGAACCCGCGCGCACCAATTGGCGCTGTACGTTATCTACGAGATGCCGCTCGCCATGCTGGCGGATTACCCGGAGGCTTATGAGGGAGCGCCGGAATTTGAATTTATTGACAAAGTCCCCACGGTTTGGGATGACACCAAAGTTCTAAACGGAGACCCCGCCAAGTTTGTCACCATCGCCCGGCAATCCGGCGATAAATGGTACGTCGGGAGCATCACCAATTGGGATGCCCGCGATATCGATTTAAGGCTGAACTTCCTGGGGAAGGGAAAATATCAGATCGAGATCTTTGCCGATGGCCCGGATGCAGACAAGGTGGCAACCCAAGTGAGTGCAAACAAGAAGATGGTGACTGCGGACAGTACGCTTAAATTGCACCTCGCTCCGGGAGGCGGGTGGGCCGCTATTCTTGCGCCGGCGAAATGACCTTTACGCCGCTTGGAGAAGGCACGCCGTAGCCCTGCCATGGCTACAACTAAGCGAGCCAGGGCATACTTTGCAGGGTGCGCGCGGCTTGCATTTCCGCGAATTTTAAGTAAACTGCACTGGTAACGATATCCTGATAGAATTATTCTCTAAAGTTCGCAAGGTGAAGGGGTCTTCCTCGTGGCAGATCACGTGCCGGAACTATCGTTTTTGGGCGGTGAACAAAAGAGCAGTCTCCGACTCTGCGCGCGAGTTGCCCATCATACCGATGTGGGCCAGCGGCGCCGCAACAATCAAGACAATCATCTGGTTCTCCCCCTGGATGGTGGTGACATTCAGCAAGGCACGGGGCAGGGAATTTTCGAAATTGATAAGAGCGGGCTGCTGATTGCGGTGGCCGACGGCATGGGCGGTCACTTTGGCGGCGAAGTAGCCAGCCGCTTGTGTGTTGAAGGCCTCGCCAGGGAGATCGTTGCTCAAATCAAATCCCCAGACCATGGTCGTGCCGACCTGCCCTCCGCTCTGCAAAAAACAGTGGAAGTGACACACGAGGCACTCTTTGCCCACGCCCAGACCTACGAAGAAAAGTTGACGATGGGAACCACCTTGACTGCTGTGCTTCTGCAAGGCACGCATGCGGACATCGCCCAGGTTGGAGACTCGCGCGCGTACCTTTTCCGGGACGGAAATCTGATTTTATTGACCCAGGATCAGACGATTGGAAACCAGTTGCGCAGCCGGGGCGAAGACCCCGCCACGGTGGATGCGCATATTCAGGAGATGCTGGTGCAGGCGGTGGGTGCACAAGCAAGGGTTGAAGTTATCATGGTGGAACTCGATCTGGAACCGGACGACTTGATTCTGGTTTGCTGTGACGGGCTGTACAAAGTCGTTCCACCGGAAGATATTGTCGAAACACTTGAACTGCAGACGGGGCTCTACGAAAAAGTTACCCAACTGGTTGCGCGCGCCAACGCGGGCGGGGGCCCGGACAATATCACGGTAATCCTGGCTGAGATTTGTCAGGTTGAGGTCGGAGGCTGACGGCCGGTTATCTTGGCTAGATTGGAAGCCAGCAGTATTTGGTATGAGATCTGCCGTCTTCCGTTCTGAATCAACCTCCGTTCGGCGTGTAAGGCCATTCGGCATTTGTCTTTTTGCTGACGGCTGTTGAATTGAAACTGAAAACTGAGAATCATGAGTTCTGCAATGGACCAAAGAGTTCTGCAAAAAATCGGGAAATACGAGATCGTATCGGAGCTCGCTCAGGGCGGCGTGGGAGTGGTATATAAAGCCCGAGATCCTTTCATAGGGCGGATGGTGGCGCTGAAAACCATCACTCCTGAACTGGTTTCCGACCCTGAAATCCTCAAGCGCTTTTACCGCGAAGTCCAATCTGCCGGGATGCTGCAACATCGCAATATTGTGACCATCTATGATCTCGGGGAGGCGGACGGCCGTCCCTACATCGCCATGGAATTTGTTGAGGGAGAAAGCCTGCAGGCCATCATCAATCAGCGCGCCCAAATCCCTCTTGCCGTCAAACTGAAATTGGTGCAGCAAGTTTGTGAGGGTTTGGGCCACGCGCACAAACATGGTGTCGTTCATCGGGACGTCAAGCCCGCAAATATCATGGTGACTCATGACGGCATCGTGAAGATGGTGGACTTCGGCATCGCGCATTTGGAAACTACCAGCCTCACCAAGACAGGCAGGTTCCTTGGCGCCCTATACTATGCCTCGCCGGAAAAGATCAATGATGGGCGAGTGGACAGCCGGTCCGACCTCTGGTCCGCCACCGCCGTCTTCTATGAGTTTATCGCTTACAAGCGGCCTTTTGAGGGTTCAAATATCGCCGCCATTATTGCCAAAGTATTGACTGCTGACCCGGAGCCTCTTAGCCGCTGCTGCCCGGGAGTTCCTGCTGACCTTGATCCTGTTATCAGCAAGGGTTTGGCGAAGAATATGGAAGACCGCTACGCTTCGCTGGATGAACTGCTGAACGATCTTCTCCCCGTTGCCAGCCGCCTTCAGCAGAGTTTTGTGGGCGAGTTGATGGGGGAGGCGAGGGACCTTTGGGGCAAAGGTGACATCAGCGGGGCACAGGAAAAGGTGCGGGCCGTCTTGATTCTTGACCATACCCATGGGGAAGCCAATCGCCTTTACAGCGAGATTACTTCGACCCTCCAACATCAAGCAGCCCCCGCGAAAACCCAAAATCCGGAGCCAGGACAAGCCTTGGCGGAGCAGAACCGTGGACGAGAAGTGCGTGAGGCCTTGATCTCCGGACAACGTGCAATGAAACAGGGTGACCTGACGGGGGCGGAACAACAACTGCATCGAGTTCTCCAGCTCGACCAAAGCAATGCCCAAGCTGCGGAATTCCTGACCGAGATTAAGCAGGATCGGCAGGGGCGCGAGCGGGATTTCCACGTGAAAGAAGCGCTATGGCAGGCTGATAAGCTGGTTGCCGCCGGGAACCTTCAGGAGGCGCAAGATCAGCTCCTGGCGCTCCAACGGGAATTCCCTGCCTCGGGTGAAGTTCGTCTGAAGCTGGAGGCATTGGATCGGCTCGTCCGGGCAGGGAAGTTCGTGCAGGAAGGCAGGAGCGCCTTGAATCAGGGCGAATATGGGGAAGCCGTCCGGGCTCTTACTGCTGCTCTGGAGCTGAATCCGCAGGATAAAGAAGCGCTTGGACTGAAAGATCGGGCGCTTCAGGAGCGTGACCGGCTGCGCTTGGTGCGTGAGGCCTTGAGTGCCGGCCAGAGGGCCGTGCGCGATGGAGATTCCAACACAGCAGCGCTTGAGTTCAAGAAGGCCGTTCAGCTCGACCCCACGAATGCGCAAGCGGCCAGCCTTATGGGACAAGTCCGGCAGACGCAAGCTGCGCAGGAGCGGGAAGCCAAGTTTCGTGAGGCATTGCAGAAGGCAGATAACTTAGTGGCAGAGAAGAAGTTCGAGGAAGCACAGTATGCTCTCCTTAGTCTGCAACAGGAGTTTCCTGGTTCCGCGGAAATCAACCAGAAGCTTTCGGCCCTTGATCAGCAGCTGAAGTTGCACCTGCTGGTAACGGACGGCGAGCAGGCCTTCAATCAAGGCGAGTTCGGGGAAGCCGTCCGCATTCTCACTGAGGCGCAGGCGTTGGTCCCCAATGACGAACGCATAAGGGGCCTGAAAGTGCGTGCCGTCCAGGAACGCGATCGACTGCGGCAGGTTCGCGAGTTGATTGCCGCCGGCCAGCGTGCGCTCCGCCAGGGGCTTGCCGACGTGGCTGAACAGCAATACCAGCGAGCCTTGCAACTCGATCCGGCCAACTCTCAAGCCTCCAACCTGCTGACACAACTGCAAACTGGGCGTCAGGCGCAAGAGCGGGAGCAAGTCCTCAAAGCAGGGCTGAGCCTGGCCGAGAGTCTGATTGTCGGGAAGAAGTTCGACGAGGCTCAGCGCCAACTCGAGGATTTGCAACGAGCCTATCCAGGCGCAGAGTCCTTGCGACCCTTGTTTCAGATCTTGAACCAAAGGAAGGCGGAAGCCGTCGCGATTCCTGCCCCTCCGCCCCCGGCGCCTCGCCCAGTTATGGAAGGGCCTCCCGTACGGCCCGCGCCGCCCAGCGATTACACCAAGTCCATGGAATTGGCGGAGGAACTCCGCCTCAACTTGCTGAAGCTGCAAGGGTTGGGAGCCGCCCGGCCCGCCAAGCGTCCTGCGTCGGCAACCCAGACATCTGTTGCGGGACCGCAATCCTCCGGACGGGGCCAAGTGCCCGCAAGTCCTGCTGCGCAGCCGCCTGGGCAGGCGAGCGACGTCACCTTGCTGATGGGCTCGTCCTTCAATGCCCACGCAGCTCCCAGCGGGAACGAGGCCCCCAAGGTTGGGTCAACCCCTGCAGAATCAAAGGCTTCTGGAGTGGTTGGCGACCCAGTGGGGGCCACGCCAACGGTGACGCTGACGTCTCCGGGTGACTCTCAGCCATGGAATGGGCCGATCCAAAACGGTCAAATTGTCCCTGATAGCCTTGTGGAGGGGGGCTTAAAGCCCGTCAATCTTGCCGTTCCGCCTGTACCCAACGCACCCGCGAAGGCGGAGGTGATCTTTATTATTAGTATCGACCCGAGCGGAAACGTCGCTCCGATTCGAAAGGTTGTTGATGTTCACGGTTTGGGGTCGCACGTAATGGCCGCCGCCAAACTTTGGAAATTCAATCCCCCTACGGCAAAAGGGAACCCGGTTTCAACGACCCTCCAGGCGAGGGTGGTGTTTTAGCCTTCGCCCAACTGGATAAAGACCTCGTCGTTTTCAATCTTCACGGGATAGATCCCCAAGTCGATACAGGCGGGAATGCGTTTGGCCTTACCGGTGGTGAAATCAAACTGCCCGTTATGCTTGGGGCATTCAATAATGTTATCCATCACAAAGCCGTCGGCGAGATGAACGTTCCCGTGCGTGCAGAGTCCATCCGTGGCGTAATACTTGTTGTCTTTCGATCGGTATAGAGCGAAAGTGCGGTCTTCGTAGTCGAAACGAATCACGTCCTCCATTTCGATTTCGCCCGCGTCGCAGGCTTTGATCCAACCTTGACTCATGGTTCGTTCTCCAGATCATTCAGGCGATAAGATGGGTCCGTCCTCATGCGGATTTTGCCGCCGGCATGGACGCCGGGAAGGGCGTGGCATGGGGCGGAAGCTGGCGGCGGACATAGTAAGTGGGATCTTTTGTCTGCTTCCACAGTGCCGGAATGATCTCCCGGTAAGCATCCAAGAGTCCGCTATAGGCAGGCGGAGCGTCGTCCTTCATTTCCGCATGCAGCGCGGGCAGAGCATGATAGGGAACCATGGGGAACATGTGATGTTCCACATGGTAGTTCATATTCCAATACAGGTATCGCAGGATGGGATTCATATAAACCGTGCGGCAGTTCAGACGGTGATCCAGAACGTCTTCCGCCAGGCCGGCGTGCTGCGTGAACCCAAAAACGCTCAGCAGCCAGGCGCCGTAGAATGAAGGCAGGCCGACATAGAGCAGCGGCAGAATGGTGTGTTTGGCAAAGGCCAGGGCGATCACTGCTGCGTAGATCAAGACCCAAATTCGCGCCGTCAGAAAGACCTTCCAGAGTTCCTCTTTGGGAATGAACGTGGCCTCCTCGGCGTCAAGCTTTCCGAAGACGTGGAGAAACAGCTTGCGCAGCTCTCTGGGTCCGCTCTTCAGGCTGAAGAGGCCGAGGGCCATTCCCACCAGGTCGGGAGGACGAGGCGCAGCGATTTCCGGATCGCGCCCCACAATGATTGTATCGGTATGATGGCGCGTATGGCTCCAGCGCCAAGTGGTGGGTTGCCGCAGCACCATGAAACACGCAATCTGGTAGACCACATCGTTCATCCAGGGGGTTTTGAAGGCCGTCCCATGCCCGCACTCATGCCAGCGGGAATCGGAGACCGAGCCGTAAAGAGTCCCATAGGCAATGAAGGCGGGAACACACCACCAGGTTCCCCAGGTTCGATAGGCAATGTAGCCGGTAACGGCCAGCAGGGCGAACCAGAGCAGGGTGTGGAAAATGGCGGGACCGTCCCGGCGCTGCATCAGTTCCTTCATCCGTTTGCGCGGAATGGGAGAAGCGTACCACTGGGCGGACGCCAGTCCACGCTCCAGTGCGTGTTTATTCTCCTCACCGATCAGACTGTAATCGCGTTTGCTGATGGCCACTGGCATAGCGTAGAATCCTTCTTGATGGTTTGGGGCGCTCCAGGTTTAGGTCGAACTCTTCCGGTCATTTTGCCCCGCGAAACATCCTACGTCCATTGCCGCCGCTCGGCAATAGATTTTAGAGAGTTTGACGGGTTGGACCCGTCTCCAGCCACTTTTCAAATCGCCGCCGGCGAAACCCCTATTGCTAAAAAAGGTTCTCACAGAGGGCACTGAGATTAGGTAGCAGAGTTCACGGAGAAACAGCAGGCTTCCGTGTTCTCTGGGCCGGGTTTTCTCCGTGACCTCCGTGTGAAACGCCTTTAGAGAACAGAAGCCAGGAGTCAGGATTACAACCCCTCCTGCCTGCGGTAAGGTCCGGGCGTCGGAGGCTCCAAGTTTTTCCCAGGCAATTGGCGCGCGTACTTTTCCCGTTCCTTTGTTTTCATCAACTTCTCGGGATATCCCCGCAAGGGCGGAAATCAGGAGCCAGGAGTTAAAGTCAGGTCCCGTCCGACAATCCGCACGTTTCGGGTGTCGGAGCACCCAGGCATCTTCCCATGCATTTGCCGCGTGTACTTTTACCCGTTCCTTTGTTTTCATGAATATCGCCGGATGCACCTTCATTTTTGCAATCCCAGCAAATGTTCGCCTGTGATCCGTTCACGACTTATTGTCCGCATTTTCGCCAATTTGGCCCCGTTAACCACCCCCGCCGCGATCGCGGCGACCCCTTCCTTCACAGCGTTCAGGACAAGCTCTGAATCAGGCGGGGAGTTTTGTTTCGCCCGTGGCTCCCCTCCTCGAACGAGGAGGGGCCGGAGCGAAAGCGACGGGGGTGGTGAAGAACAGGCGATTAGGTGTTGCATTCGTGTCATTTGGAGCATTGGGGCCACATTTTGGTCTCATTTGAGCCTAAAATGTCACTCATTCCATGTCATTTCGTAAGAAATGTCCGACGATTGGCGTGTCATTTCGTCTGTGTTTTGTTTGTTTCATACACTTATTGGCTTTGTTCGTCGAAAATAACATCTTTTTTTCGTGGCTCTCTCCCCGCACGACTTCTTGTCCACAAACTTAACCATTTGTCTGCTTGTGCTTGACCGTTTGTCGTGATTTATTCGCGCCAACTGTAAGTCCATTCGTTTGTTAAACATCGTGGCATAGGTCATTCTGTCGCCTCGTTTCCCCTTCACTTTCAATCTATCCCGTTTATTTTCATAGATATCGTGGCATCCTGGCGTAAGCCCCTTTCTTTTCTATAACATCGTGGCATAAGTCATTTTGTCAGAACTCTTTGGTGCCATTTTCAATCTAACCCCTTTTGTTTTCATATCTATCGTGGCTATTCTTGTAAGTATCTTTCTTTTCTATAACATCGTGGGGTCGGACCCCTATGAATTTTCATAGTCCTTTGCTTTGAATAACATTCTGGCTTTGATAGGTCTAAAATTAATTCCCCCTGCGGACTGCGGTCCAGGACTTCATGTCCCTATTCATCAAGCAAGTCTGTTCTTCCGCCCAAATCGCGTTGTCGAGTGCATCGGCGAAGAGCTGGTGGCGAGCCATTTCCGCAGACAGGAATCTTCGCGGTGCCAACACCGCGTAGGGCGGTAAAAACAGAAGGTACCGCTTGAAATCCCAGTAAAGCTGCGAATGGGCTCCGGTTTTGAGGGCATTAAAGCGCACCTGTGCCTTGCCCCGCGCGGTGCGGGGACCGGTGGACTTTTGGGCGTTGCGGCGATTGGCTTCGATGCGGCCAGGAGTCATGGTGGGCGGCTTGCGCAGGGACATGGCGGGGCCTCGCTTTGAATCGGCCTTTAAGTCTACACGATAGCCTAGCATTTGTCAAGGGAAAGTTTGTCTGGGTGGTGTCCTAATTTGAAATGTAGGGCCGAACGGCGTTCGGCCTGGCCCAGCGCTGCTNNTGGGCCCTACAGATGCTGACCTCAACGTCAGCGCTACCTTTCCCCACGCTACCCTGCTTCGTCAGGAGCGAAAGGCGGAGGATTTCTCCAGCAGGTTGGTTTCCACGCACCGGTCGCCGACTATGGTGCACTGGTGAGCCCGAAGCGCTTGAGCGTGTAGGCTTCGATATCCGGATCGGTGAAGCCGTCGGGATTCGGCACGTGCGTAAAAATGTTCTCAGGCGAGCGGAAGAAGGCGCGCACGATTAGGCCCGTCGTGGGATCGACCAGAAAGTCGGGAAGTGTTCCGGTATAGCCCCTGACGTCGGCCCTGACCAGCAGCAGGATGCCATGGTCGGACCGGAGTTCGACAGATGACACATTCGCGCTGGTGATCTTGCTATAGAAGGCCTCCCACTCCGGCGTCTTCATCTTCTCGACGGGCAGCCGGGGTGAGGCGTACTTTGCCACCACGTCCCACCGGCCTGCTTTTGTGGCAAAGATGACCTGGCGCACGGCGTCCGTGGCCGCCTCCTTCTCCGCTGTCATGGGGTCACTTCTGACTTCAAGCAGCGTGAAAGCGCCCTGCATGGGGTGGAAGGTGAAGATCTGTGCTTTCTCGTCGAAGGGTTTGAACAGCGCATGAACGCGCGCTTCAAACTTCTGGCCCGGCCGCTGTCCGCGCCGGTTTAAATGAGC
>PLSX01000116.1 GCA_003165315.1 Acidobacteriota bacterium | reverse complement strand
GCGATTCCCGGCAAACCATAGCAGAAATGCCGTGGTGATGTTTAAGTCCCAAGTGTATCTCAGAAGCGATTCCCGGCAAACCATAGCTGAGGTTGCATCGGTGTGAAGGCCGCATTAGTGTATCTCAGAAGCGATTCCCGGCAAACCATAGCGGGCAGTATATCCACGCAAACGGCACGCGCAGTGTATCTCAGAAGCGATTCCCGGCAAACCATAGCAGACGCATTAGACGTTCTCGCATGTCGAAAAGCGGGTAGCGAGGAGTTGTGCGCGTCCCAGCACTACTCCGCGGCTCTTCCAACGGAAATGCCGATCAACACCAGGGCAAGAATGCACGAATCCGCAGGGAATTGGGGACCGGTCGCAAAGGAGCGCACAATACGCGCACCTTTGCGCTACTCGCTCAAGACAAATCGTCCAGGCAAATTATCCAGACAAACTATCCAGACAAATTATCAAGACGTCAGCCACGGCCGGAGGACGCCTTTCCCGAGGCATCAAGGCACCCTCCAAGGCGGCTTTCGACGGCTTATTGCGGCTTTCTCCGGGATATGCGCACCTATTCGCCCTTGATTCCTGGGGGCTGGGGACGAGGGGAGGGCAAAGTCCGAAGCTGGTCGCGAGGAGTTGTGCGCGTCCCGGCACGGCTCCGCGGCTCCAGGTCATTATGACTGACCCATGTGCTTATTAATGCCACGAACGGACAAGCCGGGACCAGAAAAAATGGCAAATCCCTCCTTGTCCTCTTTTGGTAATATACTGAGCCGTTCCACTCTTGCCCTTTGGCGAAGGAGGCATTGCCATGAACTGGCCGGCCAGTATTGGTTGGGTGGTGTTCATTTGTGTTCCGGGATTGATCTGGTTGCTTGCTGCTTTGGCGAACCGGGGGCATGGACCCAGCGCCAAGGCTCTGGGTTTTGTGGTGGGCAATGACAATCGCCTGAGCCTGTCGCGGCTTCAGGCGTTTGTGTGGACGCTGGTGATCTTTGGATCGTTCTTCGCGGCCATGGCGGTACACGCCAAAATCGAGCCGACGGGCGCCTGGGTGCAGATTCCCACTCCGCTGCTGGCGCTGGCGGGGATCTCCATTGGCTCGGGAGTCTTCTCCAGCCTGATTGCCGCCATGAATAGCGAGCACGCCACCGCCCACATCACCTGGCTCGGCCCCATTGCGGAGACCGACCCCAACTTCGGCCCCGGCGGGCATTTTGAAAAAGTGCAACGGTCGCAGAATCCCAACTACCTGCTGATTGTCGGCGAGAATCTGGGCGACGGCGGTAAGGTTCGGACGACGCTGCCCGGCCAGGGAACCCTGACCCTACCCCACCTGCTGTGGAAGGCGGACGGAACGGAAATCCTGCTGGATGTGCCCAACGGGCAGGCCTATCAAAACCTGACGCTGGAAACCTCCAATGGCAAGATGACCTACGCGCTCAGCGGGCAGACTCCCAACCTGGTGCTGGGGGCCGCCAAGGTGAACTACGAGTTTGCCGACCTCTTCCGCGACGACAAGAATCCGGAAAACCTCAGCCTGATGAAGTTTCAGATGTTTGGCTGGACGGTGGTGGCGCTCTTCATTTACGTTTACCTTTTTCTTGCCAACCTCGATGCGGCCGTCACTTCGCTTCCCAACGTGGACTCCAGCATCGCCATGCTGACCGGAATCAGCCAAGCGGGCTATCTGGCGGGCAAGGGCGTCTCCAACGTGAAGCCGAACCAGCAATAAGGGGCTCGAGAGCGGTCGCGCCGTCCAATAACGCCGAGGAGGATACCCCGATGAAAAGCATCAAGGTTCTCGCCATCGATGGCGGCGGGATTCGCGGGATCATTCCCGCGATAATCCTGGCGGAATTGCAAAAGCGGCTGGGAAAAAATCTGGATAAGGCCTTTGACCTGATCGCGGGAACCTCCACCGGAGGCATCATCGCGCTGGGAATCGGCACCGCCGCCAACAGCGGCCAGCCCTATACTCCCGACGAACTCCTGAACCTCTACGTGGAGAATGGCCCGACGATCTTCAAGAAAAACATCTTGACGCCGGAGAAGGAGCTGCTGCTTCCGAAATACTCACCGGACGGCCTGGAGAAAGTTCTGGCGGAGTTCTTCCAGACGACGGAGTTCGGGTCGGCGCTGACCCCGCTGCTGATATCCAGCTATGATCTGCAAGGGCAGATTCCCTTCTTCTTCAAGAGCCATCGCATCGCCCGCGACCCCAGCTACAATTGGAACGTCACCAACATCGCCAGGGCCACCTCCGCGGCACCAACCTACTTCCCTCCGCTTCACCTAATCCGCGGCAGCGCAGATTACGCGCTGGTGGACGGCGGCGTCTTCGTCAATAACCCCTCCATGGCCGCGTACGCCGAGGCCCGAAACCTTTATCCGGATGCCGCGGATTTTGTGGTGGTCTCCGTGGGCACGGGCGACCGTCAGGACCGCATCAAGTACGCTCAGGCCAAGGATTGGGGACTGGTGGGCTGGGCCAAACAGATTGTGCCCGTCTTTATGGATAGCGTTTCCGAGTCCGTCGACTACGAAATGAGCCTCATGCCTGGATGCTCGTACCATCGCCTTCAAGTCGAAAATTTGCAGGCGCAGGAAGCCGATATGGATGATGTGACCGCGGCGAACCTGACCAATCTGCAATCCACCGCCAAACAGTACGTCGCGGACCAAGCGGAGGAGCTGGACGCGATTTGTTCCGAACTGAACGAAGGGCGTGGGAGCGATATGCCGGGGATCGGGCGGTAGGGGGGAAAATTTACAACCTCGATGGGCTGTTGGCGGGCGGAGGTGATTTGAGATTTGAGAGTCAAGCGGCAGACAGTCAAATCCAGAAGGCAACAAGATGTCACCAAGCGGCCTCGGTCAGAACATTTTGATCGAGGCGACGCCCGCAACCAAGTGCCCCTGCCCTTTATAGCCCTTAAGTGCGGTGAATTGTGGGATATCCACAATCACCCCGCCCGAAGACATCAAAAAACCATAAATTTGCAAAATTTTAAAGCACCCGCATTTCCTCAGGATCCCAGTGAGCTGGCTTGCCGGAATCGTAACTCATATTGCTGAGCAGGGCGGCGCCGGCGGCTCGGAATCCGAAGACGGGGTCCTCCACCACGGCCTCGCGACTGCGGATGGAGTCGATCCAATTCTTGATGTGGTGATAGTGGTCGCTATAGTTGTCCGGGGCCACATACTTCTCTTCGCCCACAAGGACGGGGCCGGTAGGATGGGCGATGGGATACTTCTCGTGATAAATCTCCAGCATGCGCTTTTGGATGGGGGCTGAATAAAGCTCGTAGCGCACGCCCGGCTCCGTCTCTCTGGGCACGCGGGAGATGCTGACGGAGTCGCCGCTGACCGTCATGGAGCCTTCCGAACCCGTAAACACAAAGCCGCTGCTCTCCGCTCCCCCATCGACAAAATTGGTGCGGATGACCAGATTGAAACCCTGTGCGTAATCGTAGAGCGACACCAGCACGTCAGGGATATCGCGACCGTCCTTCCAAAAGCGCAGGCCTCCCGTGGACATGGCGCGGGTGGGGCCGTGCGTCTGAGTGATGAGGTGGGTGCCGCTGAAGAGGTGAACAAACAAGTCGCCCGCCACGCCGCTGCCATAGGCCTTCCACTTACGCCACTGGAAAAAGTGTTCGGGGTTGAAGGGAATCTTGGGCGCTGTGCCCAGCCAGCGCGGCCAGTCGCAGGTTTCAGGCGAGGCATCGTAGGGAACCGTATAGTCAAACGCGCCCTGCGCCGAATTACGGTCCCACCAGGCACTGACCATGTTGAGCGTGCCGATGGCTCCCGAGGCAAGCAGCTCCTTCGCTTTGAGGTAGATGATGGAGCTAACGCGCTGGCTTCCGACCTGCATAATCCGGCCCGTTTTGCGCCACGTGTCAATGATGCGCGGCCCGTCGGAGTAGAGGTGGATCATGGGCTTTTCGCAGTACACATCTTTGCCCGCGTTCATGGCGTCCACGGAAGCCTGCATGTGCCAATGGTCGGGCGTGCCGATGATGACCGCGTCAATATCTTTGCGCGCCAGAATCTCATTGTAGTCGCGCGTGGTCTGGATATCGTTGCCCCAGAGTTCCTTGGCGTGGTCCAGGCAGCCATTGTAACAATCGGCTACGGCCACGATCTTCGCGCCCGGCACCTGTGCCGCCTGCTTGGTATCATCCTGGCCTTGCCCGCCGGCGCCGATCAAAGCGATCTGGATATGGTCGTTCGCGGCGATGGGCTTGGCCGGTTCCGGCTGCGGCGCCGCCATCAAGTGCGTTTGGGTCGATCCGGCAAAATAAGTTCCCACCGTTGCGATGCTTCCGTTCTTCAGAAAATCTCGTCGATCCATGGCCCCTTGATCCTCCTTGTTTTAGAGTTTTAGATGTTGGGGAAACATTGTATTCCAAATCTTGATTAGGAGTTAGGGATTAGGAGTCAGGAGTTAGGAATCGGTGTCGGGGCTGGGGAATGCGGAAAGGGGTCGGGATACGGGTACGGGACGTCGGATTCGGTTTGGGCGACTCGAGAACCTGGGCGTGGGGGAAGAGCAATCCTCGGCTAGCTTCCAAGGCTTCAATTTTCTGGATTAGTGGTGGTGGGTGCATCAGCTCGTCGCTTCAAGACTGGGGATAAGCACTCTCCACGAGTCAGCCACTGGGGTTGCTACTTGGGGTTTGGTAAAGGCTAAGGATAATCCAAATAGGGTCTCAGGTTATTTGGGTCAGGCCACGCGCGGTCATCTCTCGGGAAAGTTCGGGGGGAAGAAGGAACGTCACCTTCTCGTCAATGGCCATAACCTCTTCCACGTTCTCAGCTCCCAGGGCGCGGAAATAGTCCAGAACCTGTTGAACAAGATATTCCGGTGCGGAGGCGCCAGCGGTAATCGCGACGCATTCGACGCCCTCCAGCCACTCCGGCTTAATCTCCGTGGCATCGTCGATCAGGAAAGCCTTAGCTCCGGCGCCCTCGGCAACTTCGCGCAGGCGGCGGGAGTTAGAGCTGTTATCCGAACCCAGAACCAGCACGAGGTCAACATCCTCAGCCAGGAGCTTCACTGCGGTCTGGCGATTTTGAGTGGCATAGCAAATATCGTCACTCGTGGGAGTAATCAACTTCGGGAATCGGCGGCGAAGAACCTCGATGATGACGTTGGCATCCTCGACGCCCAGTGTGGTTTGGGTGGTCACGGCAACACGGTCAGGGTCAGGAACCTCCACCTTTTCAGCCTCTTCAATGGTGCCCACCAGTTGAATCTTCCCTGGAACCTCTCCCATGGTACCGATCACTTCGTCGTGGCCGGCATGACCCACCAGAATGATGGAGCGATCCTCGCCGGCATAGCGAACGGCTTCACTGTGGACCTTGGTGACCAAGGGGCAAGTGGCGTCAATGACCTTCAGATTTTTCGTGGCGGCCTCGGCGCGGACAGCAGGAGACACACCGTGGGCGCTGAAGATTGCCACCGCGCCATCGGGGACAACGTCAAGCTCGTCAATAAAGACGGCGCCCTTGGCGGCAAGCGACCGAATGACGTACTTGTTGTGCACAATTTCCTTGCGGACATACACGGGGGAGCCGTAGAGCTGAAGTGCCATTTCTACAACATCGATGGCGCGGTCTACACCAGCGCAGAATCCGCGCGGTTTGGCTAGAACTACTTTTTTAATTGGCATCTTTGTCTCTCGATTAAGCCCTTCCCCTACAGGGGAATCCCACAACCTGATTCTATAGGAATCGCCCCGGTTCGTCAAAATTCGATTATTATGGGAAAAAGGAGTCAGGAAAAAGAAGTCAGGAGATAGCAACCAGAGGCCGGGGATTGGATATTAGATTCAGGCTACTGGATTCAGGGGGGGGGAATTTTCCTCTAGGTCACGATCAGGTTCACGCGCATGAAGATCATCTCCATTAACGTGTCGTTGCCGCACCTGTATCGCATTCATGGTCAGGAAGTTAAGACAGGGTTCTTCAAAACTCCTGTTTCCGGGCCGGTTGCGGTGAATTCACTCAATCTACAAGGTGACGGGCAGGCTGACCTCTCCGTGCATGGCGGACCGGACAAGGCCGTTTATCTTTATCCGTGGGAAAACACCCTATACTGGAAGAAAGCGCTGCAACGTGATGACTTAGGGCCGGGGTCGTTCGGTGAAAATTTGAGTGTGGAAGGGGTTGCCGAGCACGAAGTCGCCATCGGAGACGAATTCGCAATTGGATCCGCCCGCTTTGTGGTAACTCAACCGCGCCTACCCTGCTTCAAGCTGGCCCTGGCGATGGGGACGCCAAGCATCCCCAAGACATTCTTGGAAAGCGGACGAACAGGCTTCTACCTTCGCGTACTACAGGAAGGATCGATTCAGGAAGGGGATGCAATATATCCCCTTCCTTCTCGCGAATCAGAGCGAGTAACGATCTCCGAATTCGTAGAGCTCTATCGAGTCAAGCGGGCGACCCGGGATCAGATCAGAAGAATTTTAAACCTCGCGGCACTCCCGGAGGATTGGAAGGAATCGCTTACGAGAAAAGCAGAAATCAGGAGCTAGGAGTCACGAGGCAAGAGTCAGGAGACAAAAGTTAGAATCAATAATTCTTAAGCTTCAAACCTCACGATACAGACCAATATTTATTCTGGCTCCTTCCTCCTGGCTGCTTAGGTGACGATATCTTCTCCGCCGTCCACGCGAATCACATTTCCCGTTAACCAATGGGTCTTATCGTCCATCAAGGCGGAGATTGCCTGAGCCACGTCTTCAGGAGTGGTCAGCCGGCCACCGGGATTGCGCAGGCGGGCGAACTCAGCAAGCTTTTCGATTCCGGGGATCTTGCCGGAAGCTGCGGTTATGGTGATCCCTGCCTGGATGGCGTTGGCCGTAATCCCATAGGGCATCAGTTCATAGGCGAGCTGGCGAATGTGCGATTCCATGACCGCCTTGGCGGCTGAAACCGCGCCATAATTCGGAATCACGCTATGCCCTCCAGCGCTGGTCATGGCATAAATGCGGCTTCCGCGGGCGAGCATTTTTCTACGGAATAGCTCCTGCGTCCAATAGACCAGGTTGTTTCCCATCACGTCCACGGTCATATCCATCTGCTGCTGCGTCAATTCCTCTTCCGGGGATTCCCCCACATAAGGCTTTAGAGAACCGAACGCCACTGAATGCAAAAGCACTTTGACGAAGTGCTCGCCGCCGAGCTTTTTCCAGTGCTCCTGCATCTGATTCAAGGCTTCCGCGCGCTTGGCGGGGTCGGCAGCATTAATGTTGTAAAAGAGGACGTCACGGCCAGTTTCGCGAATACGTGCGATGACTTGCTCAACCTGAGGCATATTCTGGCGGCGATCAAAATGCACGCCCAGAATGTTGAGTCCGGAGCGCGCCAACTCCAAGCTTACGGCGGCGCCAAAACCGCTCGACGAACCCACGATCAAACCCCACGGCGTAGGGCTCCCATTTTCCGTCATAATTAGGGTTTCTCCACTTTCCAGTATTTGATTGGCAATGACGAACAAAACTCAACTGTCGATCATCGATCTTCAATTGGAGATCGCATCAATTTTCACAATTCTCAATCGACAATCATCAATCGCCAATCGCTAATTCCGCATCACTTGCCACTGCTCTTATAATCCTGTTCAACTTGCGCAATGAGTGCAGGCGCCATCTGCCGAAGAACCTGGGCGCACGAGGCATTGAGCGCGATGGCTACACCCTCAACCCCATGCTCCGGAAGCGGTGTTTCCTGGTGTTGCTCACCTGACCAGACAAGTTTGTGATCGCTGGTCCTTACCAGAGAGAGCGCCAACCCCAGCCGGACCTTGGAGCCACCATCGGAATCGACTTCTTCAAAACTCAGGATGCTCCCACCCAGGGTATAGTCCACATGTTCGCGAACGGGGAGCGCCTTGACCTGCGAAAAGACGCCACTGGAATCCATCCATTGAACGGTGTAATCAGAAACCAGGGTGGCAGGATCCGATCCCCAGCGATGATTTTGATAGAAGTTAATCTGCGTGGGCGAGACGTAATAGACGATGCGGTCGTCACGCAAGATTTCCGGGGCGCGGAAGTGTTCCACCCCCAAAACGTAGTCGGTCCTGGGGTCGGTAGCCGCAGGCGCGGAAGGCACTTGCAAGGTGTAGTAGTAGACTTTGGGAACTCCACCGCAACCCACGGCAAAGAGGGCCGCCAGCAGTCCAAGGACCGCACATGCCCGGGAGAGAATGCTACGCTTCCACACGTTCAATGAGAATTCGACGGGAGTCACTTCCATGATGCTCCATTCGGATTTTGACGCAAGGTTTGGGGATATTATCTCCAAGCTTCTCACCCCATTCAATAAGAACCGTAGCCGCATGGCTTGATAAATCTTCCAGCCCCAGGGTGGCAAGATCGCGCGCGCCTTCAATACGATAGAGATCCGCGTGAAAAACTCTTCCGCCGGAGCCATACTCATGCATTAACGTGAAAGAAGGGCTGGTGACTTCATCTTCATCCGCCGCGCCCAGCCCGGCAACAATGCCTTTGACCAGTGTGGTTTTTCCGGCGCCCAAATCACCTTCCAGGAGTACGAGGCATGGGGGCTGAAGGTGCACCGCTATTTCCCGCCCATATTGCATTGTTTCTTCCGGCGAAAGCGTCACACGTTCAGCAGTCAACCGCCGATCTTGGATTGCCGGCCCCGCATGGGTGATGGTCGATTTCCGATTGTCAATTGAGAACATCAAAGCCTTCTTTATTATCAATCGACAATTGGCAGCGGACCGCCCTCAATCAACGATCATCAATCGTCAATCGTCAACTCTTTATAGGCCTTTGGGATCTTGTCCAATAGATCCCCCGCCAACATGGATTGTTGCCCAAACTCTTCGGCGGCAAGGTCGCCCGCCAAACCATGCAAGTATACCGCAGCCGTGGCCACTTCGCCCACTGGATGAGTGGGAAATTGTGCCAAGAGTCCCGCCGTCAGGCCCGTCAGCACGTCGCCAGTGCCACCGGTGGCCATTCCGGGATTGCCGGTGGGGTTCACCCAGACCTGTCCATCCGGGGAGGCAATCAGCGTCCGAAATCCTTTAAGAACCAGCGTAACTCCAAATTGTTGGGAGAATTCGCGAGCCACCGTCACGCGATTGGATTGGATTTCCGCGATCGTCTTCCCCGTCAGTCGCGCCATTTCCCCAGGATGCGGGGTAAATACCGCTGTACCACGGGGCCGTACGTCCTGGCGGAACAGATCCATGCGGCCTGCGAAGGCAATCAATCCGTCGGCGTCCAAAACCAGTGGCAAGGGATATTTATTGACGAAAGCGCGCACAAATTCCGCAGTCTCAGGGTGCCCTCCGACGCCCGGCCCCACAGCCAGGACGGACTTCTTCTCCACCAGCTTGTCCAATTGCGTGCCATCCAAGGCGTGAAGGGAGATGGCGCCGTCTTCGGTTTCTGCCAGTGCCTCCGTCATCAATTCCATGCTCAAAGTTGAGATGATCGGCAGGGCACTTTTGGCGGTGGCCACCGTCACCAGCCCCGCGCCTGCTCGCAACGCGGCGCGCGCGGCCATGGCGGCAGCGCCCGTCTTGCCCATTGAGCCCGCCACGATCAAGGCATGCCCATAGTTGCCCTTATTTGCGGCAGCGGCTCGCGGCTTAACGACCCATGCCACATCCTGGCGGAACGTGAGGTTCAGGGAGAGAGTGGGGTCGCTCTCCAGTGCCGCCATGGGTGTCCCAATTTGATTCACCACCCATTCCCCCACCCGGTCGCACGCGGGCGGAAAGACGTGGGCAATCTTGGGGGCAGTAAAGGTCACGCAGAAATCCGCGCGCATGTGCTCGCCCATTATTTCACCAGTATCCGCAGATATTCCAGTGGGCAAATCCACTGCCAGTACCTCGGCGGCCGAGAATCGCGCATTAACATCTCGCACAACTTCCAGGAGGAATCCTTCAAGCGGCTTTGATAATCCCGTCCCCAGGATCGCGTCAACAAAGAGTGTAGTGTCGGTGAGAGAGGCTGAGATGGCTTGCCACGACTCGCGATTGGTGATGATCTCTGCCTGCCCAGACGTGATCAGCCGCGCATAATTCGATGCAGCATCCCCCTGCAAATGTGCAGGTTCAGCAAACAGTAGCACGCGCGGCTTAAACTCTTGTTCACGCAGTAAGCGCGCCACCACCAGGCCATCACCACCGTTATTGCCCTTCCCACAGAGAATCACGATTCGGTGCTCGGCGAGTGGCGCCAGACGCGTGGAGAGGAAATCCACCACGCTGCGGCCGGCATTCTCCATCAAAGTAAGGCTGGGAACGCCGAATCGCTCCGTCGTCAGGCGATCAATCCGCTGCATCTGGGAGGCGGTGAGAATTTTCATCTTTTTGAGGAGGAAGGAGTCAGGAGAGAGAAGTCAGAATGCCGGATTTTCTGGTGTAGCACCTGGCCGCTATCTGGTAACTTCTGATTTCACCCTTCCAGCCCCAGGCAACTGTCTTTTGACTGTGGCGTCTGACTCCAGGTTCCTGACTCCTGAATTCTGCTCTTTACAACATCCACCCGCCGCTCACATTCAGCACCTGCCCGGTAATGAAAGTGGCCTCTTCCGAGGCGAAGAATCTTACGGCTTCGCTGACGTCTCGGCCGGTGGCGGGCCGGCCCACGGGAAAACGCGCGTCGGTTAGACGCTGTGCTTCTTCGAGCGACAACTCTTTCTCATCGATCACGGGCGGGTTCACCACGTTGGCCGTAATTCCATTGCGTGCCTCTTCCAACGCGACGGAGCGCGTGAAGGCCACCAGTCCGGATTTGGCGGCGGAATAGGCGGAGATTTTCGCCTGGCCGAAAGCACGTTCCGCACCCACTGCTCCAAGGTTGATAATCCGCCCCCAGTGTTGGCGCCGCATGACCGGCAAGGCAAACTTGGTGGTGTAAAAAACGCTGTAGAGGTTTGACTCAATAATGGAGCGCCATGCTTCCACGGTGGATTCGGCAACCTGCTTCCACTCAAAGTCGCCGACGTTATTCACCAAGACATCCAACCTTCCAAATTGTTTGACCACAGCGTCAATCAACTCCTTGACCCGTGTGGGATCGGTGACATCAGTGGCCAATGCCAGGCCTTCCGCCCCCGCAGCCCGCAAATCCGTCAATACTTTTTGAGCCCCCATTTTATTCGTGCGAAAGGCCACCGCAACACGCAGTCCGGCTCGCCCCAACCCCAGGGCGATTTCCTTTCCGATTCCGCGCGAAGCTCCAGTTACAAGGGCAACACGATTACGCAACGGCACACTTCAACTCCTTACTCCGGGAATTAATGCCCAAGTCTACCGGACTTCTCTTTCGGCGACAACCATAGCCGGAGGAAACTACCACCCACGAGCAACAACCAGGGTCATATCATCCTGAAGTTCCGGGCTGCCCGTCCACTCGTCAACGGTCCGGTAAATCGTTTCGGCCAGAACCTCTGGCGGTGAATTTAAGGCATGTTTGGCCACATCGAGAAGCCGGGCTTCGCCAAACTCTTCGCCGAAAGTATTCTCCGGCTCGGTGATGCCATCCGTATAGGCCAATATGAGGTCATTCGGTTCCAAACGGATTTCCCCCACCTCATATTTCATGGATGGAAACAAACCCACTACGGTCCCCCCGGTGCGGAGGAAATCTACCTTACCATTGCGAAATAGGATGGGAGGCAGATGGCCGGCATTGGTATAAGAGAGTTTGCGGGTCCGGGCGTCATAAATGGCGAAGAAAAATGTTACATATTTCTCCTGCGGCGTGTTGGCATAAAGCTGTCGATTCAGCCGATCGACCACCTGCGCGGTTGAAACCTGGGCGAGGACTGGGCCCTCACCTCCCGCAAATCCATCGTAAAACTGCGCGCGCAGGGCGGATTGAATTGCCGCCATTAAGAGAGCTGCCGAGATTCCCTTGCCGCTCACATCCCCCAGGACGACACCCACCCGATATTCATCCAATTTCAGAAAGTCATAGTAGTCCCCACTGACGGAGCGCGCCGCTTTGCAAACCCCATAAAGATCCAGTCCCGGCACCTTGGGCACCGACTGGGGAAAGAGCCGGCGCTGCACCTCGCGAGCGATGTCAAGCTCGCTCTGCAAACGCATCCGTTCCTGCGATTCCTTCATGAGCCTCTCCACCGAGGCCGTCATACTGTCAAAAGCTCCGCCTAAGGCAGTCAACTGATCATGCGAAGGAAAGCGTGTGCGATAAGAAAAATCACCCGCCTTAACTTTCTCTGTAGCGTCGTAGAGTGTATCCACGGTGCGGGTCATCGAGCGCGTCATCCGAATGCCTATAATTAAAGCCGCGCCTTCGATGAGCAGAAAGATAATGGCCACTGCTTTGAAAAGTAATACGTAGGCCTCTGACAAATCACCGAGAGTTGCCAGCAGCCGGCCGTTGAGCGCGAAAATACGGGATGAGACGTAAACAAATGCAGGGGAGCCAACTTTCTGCTCCTTGTCCCCACCCCAGATTATCGGGTCGAGCGAGGAGGCTCCGAAAACTACAAAATCAAACATGTTTGCAGGGGCCGGGAGTTTTACTGACTTGGAGTTCATCAGCGTTCTTAAGACGTGTTGATCGTCGGAAGACCCCACGCTGATTCTCACTTTGTTTGTTGGGTTGTCCTCCAACGGCCTGGGTACGGCCACGCCCACGGGTCCAATGCCGTTTCCCACCAAGTCCAGAAGTTCCGGGGTGAAGGGCTGAGAGAGGACGAGAGTCAAATCGCCGGCCGGGGTAGCCGTTCGCTCCACAGAGCGCAAGGCGAGTTGGCCATGGTCGGTGACGATATTGGCGTATTCCGATCCGCTCAACCAACTTGGTACAACCGAAGGATTTTCCGCCGGTCGACCGTCCAGAAGAAATGAACGGGTTTCGCCTCCCAAGTGCAAGGTGATAACCAGCCCAGGGTAGCTTTTGCTATAGTTAACCAACTCAGTGACGTAGAACTTTCGAATTCCATCCAGCAAGACGGGCGGTGATTTTTCCCCACCGTATCTCGCTTCCTCCAACACAACGCGGTTGACCTGCTCAATTTCGTCAAAGTGATCGCGAAGCCTCAAGACCACCAGGAAAGCCCCAAACTGCCCATTAATGATAAAGGCTCCCAGAAACACCAGCACCAGGATGAGGGAAATGGGAACAACACCGATGAGAATATATGCCACGATGAGGCGACGGCGCAGTCGCCAGAGCAGACGGGAGCGGATGAACATCAGTAGCCGGATGAGGTAATAGACGCCACAAATCAGCGCGCAAGTCCAGAAGACAAACCAGAGGAATCCATTCAAACTGCCACCGGCACCGACCAGGCGCCCGGTGACCCAGAGTACCGCGCCAAAGGCCAGAACCCAAGCAGTGAATCGCGCCAGACGGTGCGTTCGGTATTCCCTGAGAAGCGTTTCCAACATATTTTTTCGTGGTTTTCACCCACGGCTAATGACATCGCCACCCTTCAAGGGGCCTTCTGCCGCCGCAAGCTGAACCCGGCTGTGTTTTCGGCCGTAGGTGAAATAAAGCACCATACCGACAATCAGCCAGATGATCAGGCGCAACCACGTGCTTCCGGGCAAGCTTGCCATCAACCCCAGTGAGACGATGATTCCCAAAATGGGTACCAGCGGGACCAGCGGGGTTTTGAAGGGCCGCGGCAAGTCGGGGCGCTTAATCCGCAGCACCCAAACGCCAGCGCACACGATGACGAATGCCAGGAGCGTTCCAATGCTTACAAGTTCGCCCAAGATACCAATGGGAATCAACGCCGCAAAGGCGGCAACAAAGCAGCCTACCAGACTGGTGGAAATCCAGGGGGTGCGGAAGCGCGGGTGGATGGCACCTGCCCATTTGGGCAGCAACCCGTCACGGGACATGGAGTAAAACACCCGCGATTGGCCAAGTAACATCACCAGCATTACCGTGCCCAGCCCGAAGATGGCGCCAACTTTGACAAGAAAGCTTCCCCACCGCACACCCGGGACAGCATCGATGCCAATGGCAACCGGGTCAGATACGTTCAGCATGGTGTATGAAACAACGCCCGTCAGCAGGGCTGAGACCAGAATGTACAATACCGTGCAGATGATCAGGGATCCAAGAATGCCGATGGGCATATCCCGTTTGGGGTTCTTGGCTTCCTGCGCTGCGGTAGACACGGCATCAAACCCGATATAGGCGAAGAAGATTACTCCGGCACCACGGGCAATTCCCGACCAACCAAAAGCACCAAATGTCCCGAGGTTGGGGGGGATAAACGGATGCCAGTTCGCCCAAAAGAGGGATGGATGGCCAATCGCGTAGAAACCTACGACGGCGATGAAAACAAGTACGATGGAAACCTTGATAATCACGATCGCGCTGTTCAAGTTCGCCGATTCCTTGATGCCAATGACGAGAATCACGGTGATGGCGATGATGGCCATGAAAGCCACAAGGTCAAAATATGCCCCCGTTTGCGGCAAGGAACCAGGATCAATATGCCGGGAGGCCAAGGTGGCTTGAATACGGGACAGGTGTTCCCAGTTGCCGTTGTATTTCACCAGGAGTTCGCCGCGCGCGCTGGTAATTTGCGGGGGAATGCGAATGCCAAAATCCTGGAGGAAGCTCAACACGTAGCCGCTCCACCCTGAGGCTACAGTGGCCGCTCCAAACGCATACTCCAAAATCAGATCCCAACCGATGATCCAGGCGAAGAGCTCACCCAAAGTTGCGTACGCATAAGTGTATGCGGAACCGGCGATGGGGATCAGCGAGGCAAACTCCGCATAGCAAAGTCCGGCGAAAGTGCAGGCCGTGCCCGCCAGCACGAACGACAGAACGATAGCTGGACCCGCATATCGAGCCGCTGCAGCGCCAGTCAGAACGAATATACCTGCCCCAATAATGGCGCCAATACCCAGGGTCATCAGATTGACGGGCCCCAAGACTCGCCGCAGGGTATGCTCCCCGTGCTCGGCGCCTTCCTCTTGAATCATCTCCAGTGTTTTCTTCGCCAACAGATTCGCCATGAGGTGTGATTATCTCCTTCAACTCGATGCAGATGGGGCTGTTGCCGCCCGTCGCCAAAGATAATAGACCGGAATGCCGATGGCGACGATACTTAATCCGGCAAAACTTCGCAACGTTTTGTGGGTCAATAAGGCCAGTTCCACAAACGAAGCAAAGGCAATATACAACAAAGGAAGAACGGGGTATCCCCAGGCACGATAGGGCCGCGGCGCATCCGGCCGCGTCTGCCGTAGCCGGAAGATGCCCGCAATGGTCAAAATATAGAAGATGACAACGGCGAAAATTACATAGTCCAAAAGTTCGTTGTAGGTACCCGTTAAAGTCAGGATTGACGCCCATACTGCCTGGACAATGAGAGACACGGCGGGGGTGTGATACTTGGGATGAATTTTCCCCACCGAGCGAAAGAATAATCCATCCTTCGCCATGGCGTAATAGACGCGCGCCCCGGCCATCACCATTCCGTTGGTGCAGCCAAAAGTGGAAATCATGATGGCAGCGGCCATCAAGCCAGCGCCCTTCCCGCCCAACATGACTTGAACGGCGGCGGTGGCCGCGCGATCTTCCGCCGCATGTTGGATTCCCTGCCCCATCAATCCACCACTGGGGGCTCCGAAGAACGGGAGAGCACGGTAGTAGGCCCAATTGCAGGCCAGATAAATGATGCAGACCGTGGTGGTGCCCACAAAGAGAGAGACCGGCAGATTGCGTCTGGGATTCATCACTTCGCCGCCTGTAAAGGTGACGTTGTTCCAAGCGTCAGATGAGAACAGAGGGCCCACCATTGCCACAGACACCACCGTCACCGTGGCCATATCCCAATTCGCACCCTGCCAGAAGCCCTGGATGGAGGAAGCGGGTACAGGATGATTGGATGCCCACCAGACGCCCAGGAGGATGACACCTACGAGTGCCGTCACTTTAAGAACTGTGAAAACATTTTGCACGCCCGCCCCGGTCCGCAAGCCAAAAATGTTCAGAATGCTCAGAGTTAGCAAGACGAGAATGGCAATGAATTGCAGCGATGAAACGGTAAGTGCGATGGGATGGCCGAAAACAGCGAGTGTCCCAAAATTGAGTAGGATGGTCTTGGCTGAAACCCAAGGCACAAAGACGCCTAGAAATTTCCCGAAAGCCACCGCCACTGCGGCCACGGTGCCGGTCTGGATCACCAAAAAGAGCGTCCATCCGTAGAGGAAACCCCAAAGCGGGCCAAATGCTTCGCGCAGATAAATGTACTGCCCGCCGGCCTTTGGCATCATGCCAGCAAGTTCCCCGTAACAGACGGCGGCGATGACTGTCATCAATCCACTGATAACCCAGGTTAAGAAAAACAAGCCCGGCGATTGAACCTGGCGGCTGATGTCCGCTGCCACAATGAAAACACCAGAGCCAATCATCGAGCCCATGACCAGGGTGGTGGCATCAAACAGGCCGAGGCCCTTCACCAGATCCGAAGGCTGCGGATTGTCCGTCGTTACTTGTGTTCCCATTTGGATAAGAGTATGGGGAATTGTGAAAGGTAAAGTGTAAAGGATAAAGAACGAAAGGCGAAGCGGTTTATCAACTAAACCCGATAATGACTCATAAGACTTCGCCATTCAAGCTTCACGGCTCATCGCACTTGACACTTGATCCAGAAACTCCTCGGCGCGCTTGCGGATGTCCGTTACCCCCACCAGAGCGCGAATAACAGCCACCGAATCTGCCCCGGCTTCGATGACGGCGGGTACGTTTTCGAGGGTAATCCCTCCGATAGCAACAAGCGGTTTCCGGGTTGCTTTCCGCGCTTCGCGAAGGCCTTCCAAGCCGACAACAAGTTCGGGGTTCTCCTTGCTCGGCGTCATCCAGATTGGTCCGAAGGCAATATAGTCCGCCGAGGACTGGTCCCCTTCCCTCACCTGGGCCAGTGTGTGGGTGGAATATCCAATCATTTTGTCTGGACCCAATAGGGTGCGGGCGGACTCCACCGGGAGGTCATCCTGTCCCAGATGCACGCCGTCAGCATCCATAGCGCGGGCGACGTCGGCGCGATCATTTACGACAAAAATGCCACCCGCTTTGCGCACACTCGCCCCGATCTGTTGCGCACTCGAGTAGAGCACAGCGGATGAGGCGTGCTTATCCCGAAGTTGAACCAGCTTGACGCCAGCCGCCAACAACTGATCCACAATCTCCATGAGGGGGCGGCCATCCGCCTGAGCGGGATCGATGATGGCATAAAGGCGCGGAAGTTTAATTTGCATGAGCCTGTACCGGATCTTGGATTTTCGATTTTGGATTGGGTCTTGCCCTGCCTTTACGACCAGCAATCCAAAATCCAAAATGTAAGAACCAAAGTTAGGAAGAGCTTTCCCCGTTGCGGGCAAATCGGCTCAAGAAATGGGTATCGAAATTTCCTGCCTGAAAATCCGGGTCGGCCATGATCTTTTGCTGAACGGGGATGGAAGTGGAGATGCCTTCGATGATGAACATCTCCAGCGCCCGGCTCATGCGGCGGATGGCCTCGTTCCGGTCTTTTCCATGCACAATAAGCTTGGCGATGAGGGAGTCATAGTAGGGCGGGATCACCGATTCGGCATAGGCGGCGGTATCGACCCTCACACCGGTTCCGCCGGGTTCGTGGAAGACCGTGATCTTGCCCGCCGAAGGAGCAAAGGTTACGGGATGCTCAGCACAAATGCGGCACTCGATGGAATGTCCGGACAATCGCATGGTTTCGCCTTCGAAGGGTATAGGCGCACCTGCCGCGATCAGGATCTGGTTTTTTACCAAATCCAGCGACGTCACCATTTCCGTTACCGGATGCTCCACCTGAATTCGCGTGTTCATTTCGAGGAAATAGAGGTTCCGTTTCTCATCCATGAGCAGTTCAATTGTGCCCGCACTCGTGTATCCGATCTCCTGGAGGGCGACAACGATCTGATGGCCGACCCGCTGGCGAGTTTCGGCATCAATTTGGGTGGAAGGAGACTCCTCCACGAGTTTCTGGTGACGGCGCTGAATGGTGCACTCGCGCTCGCCCAGATGCACAACCCGGCCGTGTTGGTCCCCGAGGACCTGAAACTCGATATGCCGGGGGGAAGCAATGTACTTTTCAACGTAGACATCGGGAGTGGCGAAAGACGCTGCGGCTTCATTTTGCGCCGTGCGGAGCAGGTGCGGGAGTTCTTCTGCCGACGACACAATCCGCATTCCCCTGCCGCCACCGCCGGCCGAGGCTTTGACGATAACGGGGTAGCCGATGCGTTCGGCTTCCCGCAATGCCTCTTCCTCGGACGTAATCACTTCCGACCCTGGCAATACCGCAAGCCCCAACTCCCGCATCCTTGCGCGCGCTCGATTCTTATCCCCCATCAGGCTGATGACGTCGGGTCGTGGGCCAATAAAAGTGAGATTTGAAGCTTCGCATACTCCGGCAAAATAGGAACTCTCAGCCAGAAAGCCGTAGCCAGGGTGTATAGCTTCGGCACCGGTTATTTCCGCTGCGGAAATAATGCTGGCGACGTTCAAGTAACTGTCCGCGCTGCGCGGGGGGCCAATGCACACCGCCTCATCGGCAAAACGGACGTGCAAAGAGTTGCGATCAGCTTCCGAATACACTGCGACGGTGGGAATTCCCAATTCCTTGCAGGCACAAATGACCCGCAAAGCGATTTCCCCACGATTGGCAATCAGGATTTTTTTGAACATGTGTGAAGAGCAGGCGACAGGTGACAGGTTACAGTTCACGACTTTTGATCTTTTGACCTGTAACCTGTCACCTATAACCTGTGATCTATAACCTAAATCCTATTTTTTCCTCGCCGGTTCGATGGCAAACAAGGTCTGCCCGTATTCAACCGGCTGGCCATTTTCGCAGTAGGCGCGAACAATCTTGCCGGCAACTTCCGATTCCAGCTCGTTCATCAATTTCATGGCTTCGATGATGCAAATGACCTGCCCCACGCGCACGGTATCGCCCACGGCGGCGAAAGGCGGCGCACTGGGAGACGGCGCGGAGTAAAAGGTCCCCACGATGGGGGACTTCATGATGAAAAGGCCCTCGGTGGATTCCGCCGCCGCGTCAGCCGTTGTTGGTGCAGTTGAGGCCACTGGAGCGGCCGGCGCCACCGGGATGGCCGGGGGCGGAGTGCCGACCAATTGGCTAACCCCAGGGGCAATAACATATCCGTTCAAATTGCCAGGGTTACCAGAATGGGCGCCCCCGCGCAGGACGCGGATCTTTACCCCCTGCTGCTCCATTTCAAATTCGGTAATTTCCTTCCCTGCCAGGAGATCCAGCAACTGCTGGATATCGTCCAAGTTCCAGACCCGCCCGGGATCGGGAGGATTACTTTTTGGATTCTTACCGGGCATTCGTATGCTCCCCTGCCGCTGACATTTCGATTTTCACCCAGAAACTAAAGTGTTCGCTTGGCTTAGCTGATCACCCAGTGCTCTTTCGAAGCTGGGGTGAGGATTTCAGGCCCCTCGGACCCTACAAGAACAGTATCCTCAATGCGGAGGCCGCCGAAACCTTCCATGTAAATACCGGGCTCCACCGTAACCACCGAACCTGACTTCAGGCAGGTGGTCTCCCCTTTTCCCAGGCGTGGCTTTTCGTGAATCTCCAGGCCCACACCGTGGCCGGTGCTATGGGTGAAGTACTTGCCGAGCCTCTGTTTTGCCAAAATGCGGCGCGCCACGGAATCAATCTCTCCTGTTGGCGTCGAATCGTGGATGGAGCGGATGGCCCCCTCCTGCGATTTCAGCACGGCTGAGTAAAGGCTTCGAACGCGGCGAGTGGGTTCACCCAAAAAAACTGTACGCGTCATATCCGCAGCGTAACCGTTAAGTATAGCACCGAGGTCGAAGATTACCAACTCACATTCTTGCAGTGCTTTAGCGGAAGGGCGAGCGTGGGGGTAGGCGGAACGTGGTCCGGAAGCCACGATGGTCTCAAATGCCGCGCCTTCCGCTCCCTTCTTACGCATCCTGAATTCAATTTCCGCCGCCAGGTCCTGTTCGATCAGCCCTGGCCGAATTTGCGGCAGCAGGTCGGAAAAGACCTCCGCCGTCACCTTTCCTGCTTTACGTATCGCCTCAATTTCCCCCCTGTCTTTGACGATGCGGAGTTCTTCAATCAGACCTTCCCCTGGGGTCAACTGGAGGCTATCACCGGCCTCATTGTGCAGGTGCTGAAATTGGGCGTAGGTCAAGTTTGAGGCCTCGAACGAAGCTGCATTCACCCCATTTTTCTTTAACCAGGTCGCCGCGCCCTTGAGGATCCCCCCTTTTTCCTCAAATACCTCCACGCCGTCAGACTGCTCCCGAGCCTGAAGCGTGTACCGCGGGTCCACCCACAGATTTCCCACACGCGGCCCCATCCATAGGATTCCAGCACTGCCCGTGAAGCCCGTCAGGTAGCGAATATTGGGCAGATGGGTAACAAGAACTGCAGGCACGCGGCGGGTTTCCATAAGGGCGCGCAGCCGCGCCTGGCGAGCTCGAAAGGGGGTGGAGGATTCTTTTGAATGCATGACTGGAGGCAAAAGGGGGGAGGCCATGGTCTCCCCCCGGAAATCAGCGATTGACCCGTTACTGTTCCGCAGCGAAAAGGCTAGCCGGGAAGTATCTTGGGAGTTACGAAGAAGAGCAGTTCCTGGTCCTGATCAGAGGTGTTGCTTGTCTTAAATAAATGCCCCAGAACAGGGATGTTGCCGAGCAAGGGAATATAGGTTGCGGCCTTGCTGCGGCTGGTTACCGTAATACCGCCGAAAACCACGGTGCCCCCATCGGGGACCAGTACCTCAGTAGTTGCTTGCTGCGTATTGATCGAAGGGCCCGCATTTGACACCACTGGGCCGACGGATGCGTTGTTAACCATGATGATCAGAAATATGTTGTTGTCATCGGTCACCTGCGGGGTCACCGTCAACTGCAGGGTGGCATTTTCATATTGAACGGAAATGGTGTTGTTAATCGAAGTCTGAATGGGAACCTGCACACCTTGCATGACCATTCCTTGAACGTTGTTCTGCGTCACAATGCTGGGACGGGAGATAGTTTTCGCCTGATCTCGTTCTTCGGCCGCGGATATGGCAGCATTGATAAAATAATTCGCCCCAACATTGACAACCGAAGCAACCCCGAACCCGGACGCCGTTGCGCTCGTTGGACTCGTGATCGGGAACGGTTGGGCCGCGGTTGGAACTGGAATAGTTATCGAGCTGTTCGAGCCCGTGGTACCCGTCGCGACCGTGGATTTATTGGTGAAACCACCGAGCAGGGATGACGAAAGGGTGCGGGTAAAGTCAGCAGTAGCCAGCACAACTCGGGCTTCAATGGAGATCTGCTTGGCTTTCTTATCAATCTTGGATACCACATTCTCAATGATGGGAATCTGGGTCTGCACGTCGGAAATGATCAACGTGTTGCCGCGAACATCCACCAGCACCGTGCCGCGACGGCTGAGGGCACCGCCACCGGCCCAGGTTTTGAGCAAGGCTGCGATGTCGGTGGCTTTGGCGTAATTGATGGGGCGGAACACTGTCACCAACGGGGCCGCGTCCATTCGGGCAGCGGCAAGTTTGGTCTGCCCTTCCTGCTCCGCCGTCAGAGTTTCTATTTTGGCAATTCGCAGGACGTTCCCTTCCAAGACCTTGCCCAAGCGGTTATTTTTCAAAACGATGTCGAGTGCCTGGTCCCATGGAACGGAATCCAAAACCAACGTAACGCCGCCAGACACATTGGGGTCGAGAATAATGTTCAGCCCGCTAATTTCATGGATCAAGCGGAAGAAGTCCTTAAGGTCAACATCTTTTAAATTTAACGAGATGGGTTCACCCGTGTATGTGGGATGCGTATCCACGGACGGGCTTGCGGGGCTCCCCGGCATAACTCCCTGCCCGGCCGCTTCACGAACAGGATTCAAAACGAGGGCGGCATGATCGGCACGGAGTGCTTCTGGTGTGGCACTCGATGGGGGAGGTAGCGGAGCCGCCATGGCCTCCTTTGAACTGGCCAACGCGGGTAGAGTGCTTTGGGTTTCAGATCTAACTGCATCCAGCTTCTCCGTCTGGATGGCCGGGGCAGCCGAAGGTTTGCGTTCAATCACTTTCGCCGTTGGGGCAGGTGCAACCAAATTGGAATCTGTTTTTTGAGGTGAAGGTACTGGCTTTGAAGAGGCTAAATCGGGCGAAGTGCTTTGAACTTTAGTCCTCGCGGCCTGATGGCTTCCCTCCTGGACAGCCGGCGCAACCGTGAGTTTGGGCTTGTTCCCGTCGGTCGTGGAGGCAACAGGCACGGTCAATTTGGCAACAGCGACGGGAGCCGGTGTTCCCACCGCGGATGACAAGGTCTTTCTCGACTCAGGCTTCACCGCCGGAACCGGTTGCTGACTACCCAGAGATGCAGGATTCACCAGCCCGCGGGGTCGAAGCTCAATGCGAAGACCCGATGGGGTGGAGTGGACATCGAAGACTGGATCACCGTTCAAGTCTGCCACCACCCGCACAACCGAAGGGTCTTTGGCACGAAACTGTCCAATTCGAACGTCTTTTAGAACTGGCGTGTCCACCGCGTAGCTGTTCTGGTGAGACGTATTCCGGGCGCCATCAATATCAACAACCAGGCGCGCGGGACTGGGCAATATCATCACCCGATAGCTGGCGGTTCCAGATGTGGCAACATCCACGAAAGTCTGGCCGGACTCCTGTTTGTCAAACGTCACCTTGGAGACATTCAGATCCCCATTGGGAGGGGCAGGGGCGTCAATATGAGCGGGAGGCGATGCCAGAGATTCTGAGGGAGCCAGCGCAATCCCGCCAATGGAAGGTAGGCTGTTGCCATAAGAAAGGTGCAGCCCTGAACCCTCCTTCTCCACTTTGAGGGTCTGCGCTTGCTTCGTATCCACCTGAACACGAACAACCGGCTGGCCGGATGCATCCAGATAGGACAGAAGCTTGTAGCCGGAAAACACAGAATTCGACCACTGCTCGTTGCGGGCCGCACCCATTACTTTGGCGCCCGTGAGGTCGATGAACAGGGTGTCGGGGCCGGCTTGGACGGTTTTATAGGAGTAATTTCCGTCAACAGCCAAAACCAGTTCTGTGCCCGCGGGACTCGCAGAGAGTTTTACCGATCTCAGATTCGCCGTCTCCGAGGCCGCCCATGCGCTTGTTTCCGGGATTGTGATGATCCCCAGCATCAGCCATGTCAACGTCAGCAGAACAATCGCTTTTCGTCTCATCTTCCTTCTCCCGGAGCCGAACTCAGTTGCTTCATTACTTCACGAGTCGTCACTCGACCATTTTTGTCGAGGACATTCTCCTTAAAGTAAACTGCGTCCGGCGTGATCTTGCTGACTACACCGTTGTACACCGATTCATTTTCAGTCAGGAAATAGGCCCTTCTTGTTTCGTTGGTCACGACGGCAATCATTTTGTTGGCAGTTTGCTCCCGCACTACACCCTCAAGCCTCAACTGCGAGATCAGCAAGCCACGAACACCTGGCGGCAATGCTCCACCCGGAGCTGAATCCACAATACCCTCACTGTTTCCTCTGGCGGTCGGAACCACGGGAAGCTTGAAAGGATCCCGCTTCCCCTCCGCCATGCTGGAGCGTTGGGAGGTGGTAGATCTGCCTTTGCGTTGAGAAGCAATCCGGGAGGAATTTGCCGGAATATCCCCTGCCGCCCTTCTCTGTCGGGAAGCCTGCGCAGCCCTCACGCTTCCTGGGGGAGGTGTGGGGGCTTGCTGGTCCGCCCAACCCGGGACGGTACCTAATGCCAGCGTGAGAGATGCCAGGAGCAAGAGCCGCATTGCCTGGATCCTTCGCGTATGTTGAAACTTATGCTCAGCCATTTTCCCCATCCTGCCCACTATTTCTTCTTCTTAGACGGTGGCGCCGCGCTCAGAGGCTTATTGTAATAAGTGGTGAGCACGCAATTCGCACCTACTGTTTCGGAAGGCGACACTTTGTAGGATCCCATACCACCACCCTCCGGACCGCCAAGGGAGAGACCCGAAACACTCATAATTCGTTGCTCATGCGCAAGTCGATCAAAGAAACTCAACAAATCGTAATAGGTTCCATCCAAATGCACAGAATAAGGCGTTTCCACGTAGTAATCTTTAACAGCCGGGGGTTTGGGAATGAAGGTCCGAATCTCGGTGGAGGTTGCTGATCCGTCGGCAAACACCGTCCTCATAAACTCATCGGTGGCTTGCTCGTCGGGTACAATAGACTGAAGCGTAACCAATTGGCTTTGGAGTTGGTCGATGCGGTTCAAATACTCTGTCTGTTGCTGGCGGAAAGCTTCATCTCTGTCGTTATCCGCCTTGAGCTTCGCCACTTCCTTTTGCAAGCCTTCTCGTTGATCGTTCAGGGGCAATACGAAGTACCAAAATACCAAACCCGCTGCGGCAGCGGCCACTGCCACAAAAATGCCCCCCTGAATGGGAGCAGGCACGTCATTGAAGTTCTTGGCCATCGTCTTTAACCTCTTCTATATTGCGCGTTTCAGGGACTGCTGTACCTGTGCTGGCGCGCCCACCATTCCGCCGGGTGCGGAGGGTCCCTTGGGAGGACTGACGATGCCCTCGGGCGCTGCGCCCGCCGTGGGAGATGCGCCGCCATTGGCTGTTTTGAACCCGCAACTTACGGAGAACTTATAAGTGAGGCGATTGGTTTGGTCGTCCTGAAAGAACTGGTCCAGCTGAATCCCTTCGAAGGCTCCGGAACTCTTCAGGAAGGCCAGGAAATTGGCCATGGAATCCACTGTGTTCGTTTGGCCCTTCATTTCAAACCGCTCACCTGAGGGGGTCAGGGAGTAAAGGTAGAGATCATTGGTTTTGTTGACAATGTTCCCCAACGTGCTCATCAATTCGACGGGGCCGACCCGGCTGTTCTGTAATGCCTGAATAGTATTAATCCGGGTCTCCAGATCCTTCAGCCGTTGCTGGTATTTTTCGTTCTGGGCTTTCACCACGGCCAGCTCCGTTTGCCGGATCTTCTCCTGGCTTACCCTTTTCTCGGAGTCCGCGATCTGGTTGCTCCAAATCTTGTAAATGATGCCAACAATCCCGAAGCAGACAATCAGCGCTCCCACAAAAATCATGACTTGCGTGGCTCTCGGCGCCGATGACCCTCCCGATGACGAAACCTTGGACGGAGAGGGTGCGACTCCCAGAAGGTTGATCTTAATCATGACTAGTCAAAGCTCCTCAAAGCCAGCCCCACCGCAACGCTCATACGGGGAGCAATTTCGTCCACGTAACCCACATCAAATTTCTTCCCGTCCACCACAATCTTTTGAAAAGGGTTGATGATCTCCACGGGAATGTTGAACTCTGCTTTGAGCTGATCCACCAATCCCTCGATCTTGGCGGTTCCACCGGAAATATAGACGTGCTGGATATTTTCAGTCGATGTGGTCTGACGGAAAAAATCAAAAGTCTTCTGGATTTCCAGCATCAGGATTTCGCTCACCGAACGCAGGTGAGGAAGCTTCTGGTCCTGCGTAATATTGGGAACCTCAAACCCCTGCTTGAGCTTTTCCGCGTCTTCGAAGCTCAAATCCAGTTCCTTCTGCAGCGTGTCGGTATACTGATTTCCACCCACGGAGACGTCGCGGGTAAACAGAGGATTGCCTCCGCGTGAGATTACGATATTCATTATGCTGGCCCCGATATTCAGCAGCGCAGCCATCTGGTCGGAGGGAATCTCGTAGCTGGCCTCAAAAGCGTTATAGACCGAAAAACCGTCGTAATCCACCACTGTGGGTATCTTGCCAGCCTGACTCAGCACATTGGTGTGATTCAAAATTTTTTCGCGCTTTACCGCCACCAGCATGACATCGGTTCCGTGCCCTGACGGAGACGGGCCCAATGACTGGTAGCTCAGGTTGACATCCGTCATATCAAAGGGGATGTGCTGCTGCGCCTCATAGGGAATTGCGTTATTAAGTTCCTCTTCGGTGTCGGCTGCCACCGTGACACGCTTGACGATGACCGAATGGCCGGAGACTGAAGTTGCGACATTCCGGGTCTTGATGCGGTTATCGTTGAATATTTTTTCGATGGCGGAAGAGACCGAAAGAGCGTCCATAATGGCGCCATCCACCACGGTATCCTGGCCCAGGGGCTCGATCCCCAAATTCACCAGTTCGTAGGAGTTGCCTTTCTTGCGCAGCTCGACCGCCTTCACCGCACTCGACCCAATATCCAATCCCACCAGATTTTTTGATTTTCCTAACCCAAACATTGGCGATGCTCCCTATCGAGCGGTGGCGCGCAATCTGCGATTTCCTCGCTGTTCGAACTGCGTGCTTTGCCTCTCCATCCAGCGGTCCAGGATAGTCTTTTTGAATTTCCAGCGGTTACCGAGCTTAAACGCTGGGATCCTCTCTTCGTATACATACTTGTAAAGGGTCTCGCGTGACACACCGAGATATTCCGACGCTTCCCGGATGTCCATGACCTCTCGTGTCTCTGTCATGCTCATAACCTTCCGTCGAAATCTCGCCCTTCAGTCCGCCAGCAATTGAAATCAGCATTCATTCATTTCCGACTCGAATGCTTGATGCGCTTATACGCCGTGTCGAATTTGTGTGTCAAGGTATTTTTGTTAGTTTTGGGGGTTTCTTCCTGTTTTGTAGGGTCTTTTAAGGGGGTACTTTGGTAATTCTGTCGAACCTATAGTGTTAACCCAGTCTGACACCACAACTAATGTGCCCGCGATCTAATTTGTGTTTTATGGGTGTTTCTTAGGGTTTTCATGGCTTTCAGGGGGGATTATACCGCCCGGTATCCTGCGATAGGCGGTTCACAATGGTGACGAGGAGGGATGCGAATTCGTGCCCAAATTTCTCTGCCAGCATCTCCTTGTTTTAACCAATAAAGTATTGCAGCAAAATACCTATGATTCCTATACACATACTAGGCACCGAGCGCATTGAATCATTTAAAGCGATGCGCGGACTCACAAACAGAGGTCTTCGAACCCGGTTGGAAATGCTGGGAGGCAGCATTTATTGAAAGCGATTTGGGTGCAGAATGGAAATCCCGTCTTCGCCCGCCGGCGGGAATCGCGGGCGAAGACAGGGATTGACTATGAAGGTGTCGTAAAGCCGGCCGGGAATCGAATCCTAATTGGATTGTGTGCCGACTCCCCCGGCAAGGGTCAGTTCCGAATACGCCATGGTGATTTGAAGAGCGATCTGCTTATCATGAACGTCAACGTTCATGGCGGCGTAGGGATTCGGATGGCCGGGGTTCTGCGCTGCCCAGGCTAACTGCTGAGCCATTTTCAGCCCGTCCAGAACCTGCCGAAGTGTCGTAGCGTCCTGGGGCGTTGAGCAGTTCAACTTCACATTCAAATTGACCTTGTCAGCCACATCAATGTCGTAGGTCAAGGAGTCCACTTTCTGGAAGACCTGCCCCCAATCCAGTTTTAGGCTGTTCTGCTGGCTTGCCAGCCACCCACCAAACCAATCCGCCACGGCTCCCCCCAGGGCAATTCCCCAAATGGGGGCGTCCTTGTTGACATCCCCGAGAAGGCTGGTAAAGCGAGGGTCAGAATTCAGGCTTGGCGCCTGCCCTTCGTGGGCTTCCAGCAGCGTCGTCAGGGTGGAGAGTGGCCCAAATGCACCGAGGGAATTATCCAGAATTACGACACAGGTTCCGGCGACTCCCGCCGTTAAGCAATAGGCCTGCTGAGCGGAAATCGGTGTCGGCGTGAGGTTTTGTGCGGCAGCATGACTTGCAACTCCTGCCTTGTCAAAATGGCCGGAAGCATAACCGTATAGGTCCATCTCCTTGTCGCCAGGCTTCCATCCAATCAGCAATTCATCAATATCATCCTCGTGAACCCCAATCTGGTCCAAGGTTGACTCCAGTTGCTGTAGGCGAGGGCCCAGAAATTTTCCGCGCAGGTTTTTGTAATTGGAGAGCTTTCGTAGCTTGGATGGGCTTGAAAATTCCACGCGCAGGGTCTGGGTTGGAAGCCCGGACAAGGCCGTCGTGACAAAATCCTGGGCAGCCGCTTTTCGGGGAATCCCCGTCAGCACCATGACCGCCAGAAGTAAAAGAACTGTTCGTCGCATAATCACCTCTTGAATCGGGATACGGGATTCGGGATGCGGGTCACGCGATTCGCTGTTCGCGTCTCGCCCCAAGTGACGGATCGTCCATTTACGAACGTTGGATGTCATTTCAATGTTGCAGGTTTCCTTGCCACCGTCAAGGACGGGACAAGGGACATGGGATGCGGCCTCCGAGTCTTCGCCCTATCTCGCGCCTTCGTAACCCTTGCAGCTCTGCCGAGCCGTACGATCCTCCCAAGATAGAACGTAGTCAAACCAAAATCTTGCAATTATGAGGTCCAGAGAGGCCTGTGGATTACAAATTTCGAGCACCCAATCGGACATTGCATGTCCCATGCCCCTTGTCCCACATTCAAATGCACCGCTGAAATAGCTGGCTCAGCAAGTCGAAGCCCATATCCATCTCTTCCTGGGTGATGGTGAAAGACGGCGCAATGGTAATCACGTTTTTGTAGTAGCCGCCGATATCGAGCACCAAACCGTAATTCCGCCCGCGTGCGTGGAGAGTTCCGCTAAGCCCTTCGGCAAAGATTCGGTCGACAAGTTCACGATCGGGGGTAATCCCGTCGGGCTTGCAGACCTCAAGCCGAAGGGCGAGCCCCAAACCATCGACGTGACCGATGATCCCGGGATAATTGGTTTGCAATTTGCGCAGACCCTTAAGGAAGTATGCGCCCTTCTCCGCCACCACATTTTCGTAGTCGCCCTCTTCCATCATTTTCAGTGCTTCCAGCGCCACGGCGGTACCGAGCGTGTTGGAAGAGAATGTGGAGTGTGTGGAACCTGGCGGAAACAATTCAGGCGTGATCAATTCTTCGCGCGCCCAGATGCCGGAAAGGGGATTCAAACCATTGGTGAGTGCCTTGCCGAACACAATGATGTCCGGCGTGATGCCAAAATGCTCGATGGCCCAGAATTTTCCGGTGCGATAGAAACCCATCTGGATTTCGTCATCGACAATCAGGATTTTGCGTTCGCGGCAGATCTGCTCCAGACGCTTAAAATAATCGAGCGGCGGGATCACATAGCCACCGGTTCCCTGCACCGCCTCAATGTAGAAAGCGCCATACTCGGCCGACTTGGCCTTGGCGTCCCACACACCGTTGTATTCGTTGTCAAACAATTGGCCAAATTGATCGGCGCAGTAAAGGTTGCAGGTCTCCGGCTTCAGCTTGTAGGTGCAGCGAAAACAGTAGGGATAAAATACGAACTGCCCGCGATCGCCGAAGTGTCCGTAGCGCCGGCGGTAGCGGTAGCTGGAGGTGATGGCGGAAGCGCCCAGCGTGCGGCCATGATAACCTCCCTGGAATGCGAACATCAGGTTCTTACCGGTATAATTGCGCACCAGCTTCAACGAATCTTCAATGGCCTGGGCCCCACCCACGTTGAAGTGCACACGCCCCTTCACGCCGAAGCGCTTTTCGCAATATTGGGCAATCTTCGCCGCCACTTCCACCTTTTCCGCGTGCAGGTATTGGCAGGCGAGTTGGGGCAACCGGTCCACCTGTCGCTTCAGAGCATGGCCCAGGCGCTGGTTCTTGTAACCGAAACTTGCCGCGGAATACCACATCTGCAAATCCAGATAGGGTGTTCCCGCCTCGTCGTAAAGATGACTGCCCTCGCAGTCGACAAAGATCTTCGGGGGTTCAAGATAATGCACCGTGTCGCCAAATGAGCAATATTTTTGCTCAAGCGCCAGCAATTCCGCGGTGCGCGTCGTTGGATCAGAAATGGCCAAGGGGTCTCCCTTCAATGACACGAAAATCAGAACAAAAAACTCGAAAAGGTATGCGAATTTCGATCTTCGAATTTCGCTTCCGAGGTTACGACAATGCAGCCACCGCCTGGCGATATCCGCGGACGGGCGCCGGGGCCAGCAATTTCTCAAGCGTTACCTGGACGTCCTTAAAAGTCTCGAACGGATGGCAGGCGATGCCATTCTCACGGCAGTAGGCCAGCAAATGACGTTTGGCAAATACGATATCGGCAAATTCCACTGCGAATCGGTCCGACATGCCATCACCCACAAATACCACCGGAGCCCGGCCCTCACGCAGCGTGCTAATGAGTGTGGCTTTGCAGGTGGCGCACCCATGCGCACAGGGGGCTGGCAAATAAGGAAAGGAGGGGGCGAGGCGGCGGCCCTCGACGCGCAAGGAACTGGCGAAAAGATTCGTGCCACTCTTGAACTGCCGATCGACACCGGCACGCTTCAAGACCCGTCGAATGACATAATCGAACCCATCGCTAAGAATAAACAACGGCACCCGCTTCTTACGTGCGAACTTGCAGAAAGCCGAAAACTCTGAGTCGAGGGCTACAACATCAATAGCAGCATGAAGTTCTTCCACTGGGGCATCAACCAGGGCGATTTGCCGCTCCAGGCATTCACGAGATCCGATCAGCCCCTGCATCCATTGCTGCTCGATCTCACGCCAGGAGGGGTGCGCCAGCTGCGATAGAATCTGGTCCGTCACATCAAGTTGGGTGATGGTGCCATCAAAATCGCAAAAAACCACCGGCTTCATCTCCTGGCCAGCGGGTTCATTCAATGTGTTTCTCATTTACGATTATCCTCTGTCTTTTGTCATTGGTTATTTGCCCCCGGTCCATTCCTGGCATTTAGGATTCGCGGTTTGCCAATGGCGGATGCGCTGCCACCCCATACTCTCCGGGAGAGGTTTTCATTCGCCATTCGCCTTTGCCAAGGACGACAAACACGGGACAAAGAACACTTTAAGCTGCCCGTTCGTCGATCAATCGTCTCCGCTTCCTCCCTTGCTCGATGCTGCCAGGAGGGAGAAATCGGAAGCTGAGTTGATACATTCCGCATGCATGATTGGCCCAGACATCCGGATAGAGCGTCCTCAGGTTCGACTGAATCGCCGTCTCCACCGCGGAAGAACTTACACCATTGGTAAGCTCCATACAAAACTCCAAAACATCATGCAGGTCTTCCTGCCGGACCACAACGTGCCAATTCTCCGCAATACCCACTATCCCCTGCATGAGACGCTCGAATATTTCCGGGTACATATTCCCCGCGCCCATCACCACCATCTCGTCGCGGCGGCCGCGAATGCGCTCAATGCGCCGCAACGGAGCCCCGCAAGGGCACGGTGCGTCAATGAAACGAGTCACATCCTGTACCCGGTAACGGATTAAGGGCATGGTGCGGCGCGACAGCGTGCTGGCCACTAACTCCCCGTAGCCTTCGGGGTCGGGATTGATAATCTCAAAATAGATGTTGTAGTCGTCCAGGTGATAACCCTCTTTGCGGACACATTCCATGCCCGCCCCACCTTGCTCGGTAGAGCCATAACCCAGGATGACAGGGCACTGCCAGATGCGCTCCACGTAGCTTCGGTAAACGTCGGTCATACGGTCACCGGCAGCCACGATCAGGCGCAGGGGAAACACGCCTTCCTTCTCCGCAATTTCACTGAAACTGACCAGCCATGTCGGGTCCGCCATGATGACGTTGTACCGATACTCAGCCATGCGAGTGTAGACCTCGCGCGGATGGGGCTTGCCCACGGCGGAACAAAAAACTCCCAGCTTCTTGCATGCCAGAAAAGTCACCCAACTGCTGATCCAATACCCACCGTCAAATGTGCAAACCACGCGAGCACCGGGCCGGACACCGTTCTCATACAGGGCAGCGGCTTCATAGCGAGCCGCGAAATCAAGTTCCTCGTAGGAAAAATAAACCCGCTTGGGCCCGCCGGAGGTTCCGGTGGTTTCAAAAACCAGCTCAGGTTCGCGACAGAGAAAATCTTCCGCAGGCAAGGCGCGTAAATCCTCAGGGGTCGTGAAGATATCGCCCAAATCCTCGGGACGGCGCACACGCTTCGGGTCAATACCCCGTTCCCGCAACTTTCGGGCGAAAAATTTCTGGTTTTCTGCGGCGTAACGCACCACCTCAACAAATCCATCGGCCCGAATCTTCCCGATGACAGACGGCGGAACGTTTTTGCCCCAACGCACCAGCGCAGGCACGGAATCGCCAATCATCGCACGCTCAAATAGTTTTCTTGCCTGGCTGAACATTTATTGGACCCGCGGATCCTTGTGCCTATTCATTTGCCCTTTGTCCGTGGTCAGTGGCCCGTTTTGCGGTTTCAATTCCCGGCTCATCACTTCCCTCAAAAGACTGCCAAATCATTGCGATCATTCACGACACGCCCGATTGCAACGAACAAAGTACAAATGGACAACTTTCTACATCAAATATGCAGATTCACCAGATCGTGGCGGAGGCGTTGCCAGCAAATCGATATACGTGGCTTTTTCCAACAACGCAATCGCCACCTGGGCAATGGCATGCGCTGCGTCAGGGCGCGACCACTCCCCAGCTCGGCGCTGGATCTCACTTAATTCTTCGGGAGAGGAGAGGAGCCGCGATACCAAACGCGGGATGTCATTCAATGTCTCCGCATGCAGAGCTACACCATTTTGGCATAGATAGCGAACATGGCGCTCCTCTGGCCCGGGGATGGGATGCGTCAGAATCATCGGCAATCCCGCCGCCAGTGCTTCCGCCGCGGTAAGACCTCCGGGCTTGGTGATCAGGAGATCGGAAACCGCCATCAGTTCCGGCACATTTTCCGTCCAGCCGAAAAGGTGAAGGTCTACGGCCAACCGCCCACGCAGCAACTCCATGCGGCGGCGAAGGAAGCGATCGTGGCCGGCCACCGCCAGCACTTGCATGGGCGCGTTGCAATGCTCGAGACTTGACACCACCTGGTCAAGAGGCACGGGGCCCATGCCACCGCCCATGACCAGAACAACGGGCCGACGAGTGTCCAACCCCAGCGCTGGCATCAGCTCTTTCTTGTCAAAAGGCAAGGCAAACGAGGGATCGACAGGAATGCCGCAAAGTAGCACCCGGTTGGGTAATACTCCCCATCCAATGAGTTGCCCCCGCGCCTCCTCACTGGCAACACAATAAGCATCAATCTCCGACTGAACCCAGGGAGGCTCCGTTTGAAAATCGGTTTGGACCGCAAGAATAGGTGCGTTGAACCACCCTTCGCGTCGGCCCAGGGCAGCGATTTCCGCCGCCCCAATCTCCGTAACAATCACCAGATGGGGAGCATAGTCCTTGATCTGGCGTAATACATTGCGGCAGCCACGTCGAAAAACCCAATCAGGAGCCGTCGATCGGTGCGCTTTGCGCTGGCGCCGCTCAAAGAGCCCTCGCCACAGTCCCGGGGCATTTCGCAGCATCCACCAGTAGGGATCCACATACACCCAATGGAACCAGCGGCGGGAAGAATCGAGAGCATCAATCACCTTGACTTCAATGGGGTCGCGCCCATCGTAGAGAGCGCGTTGCACCGTCTCAGATGCACGGAGATGCCCTGAGCCCACGCCAAGGGTCAAAATACAGACGCGCTTCTGAATCAAAGAACGACTCCTCTTGAAAGCAAAAAGCCAGCCGTTAGAATCTGGCAGCCATACGGCTGGGTGCATTCTAACTTCTAATTTCTCTATTCGAACTTCCTCACCAGCAAAACCGCATTCAACCCACCGAAGGCGAATGAATTGGAAATTGCCACTCGAACAGGCTTTCCCCGCGCTTGATTGGGCACATAGTCCAAATCGCATTCCGGATCAGGCTGCGTGTAATTAGCCGTGGGAGGAATGACCCCGCAATCAATGGCCTGGATCGTCGCCGCCATCTCTACCGCTCCCGTCGCACCCATCACGTGCCCGTGCATCGATTTGGTGGAGCTGATCGCCAGCTTGCGAGCGTGATCGCCAAACACTTCCTTGATCACTTTCGTTTCCGTAACATCGTTAACACGGGTGCCCGTTCCGTGGGCATTGATGTAGTCCACCTTCTCGGGGTTCACAGCAGCTTCCGCCAGCGCCATGCGCACCGCCCGGGCTGGGCCGTCAATCGAGGGCTGAGTAATATGGCTGGCGTCGGAACTTAGACCAAAGCCGGAAATTTCACCATAAATTCTGGCCCCACGCTGCTTGGCATGCTCAAGCTCCTCAATCAGGAACATTGCCGCCCCTTCACCCATCACCAATCCCTCGCGGTCAAGGGAAAAGGGTCGACAAGCCTTGCTGGGGTCGCCGTCGCCGGACGCCAGCACTCGTACGGACTCCCAGGATCGGATCATCCCGAAGGTAATCGGCGCTTCCGTCCCCCCAGTCAGCATCACGTCTGCCATTCCGAATTTGATCAGGTGGAACGCTTCCCCAATGGCGTGTCCAGAGGAAGAACAAGCCGTGGCTGTAGTCAGCGACGGACCCTGGGCGCCAAAGTCCATGCAAATCTGTGAGGTCGCCGCATTATGCATGATTTTGGGAATCGTAAAGGGATGCAGGCGAGTCGCTTGCTCCGCGAAAAGTTTGTAATAACCTGATTCGAATGTGGTGGCCCCACCCATCCCCGTGCCTGTTACAACGCCAAAACGCGGACGCTCCTCATCGCGCAATTGAAGGCCGCTTGAATCCATGGCTTCTTTGGCGGCAAGCAGGGCAAACTGACTGAATCGATCAAGCAGGTCGAGACGTTTGGCGGGAAAATATTCCAGTGGGTCGTAATCAGGTACTTCCGCTGCGATCTGCACGGTCAGCGGAGTAGGGTCAAATTGCTGGATGCGGCGAATGGCCGACCGCCCCTGGACCAGTGCTTCATGAAAACTTCCAGCATTCTTCCCGGTGGAGGCAAAGACTCCAATCCCGGTAATGACAACTCTCCTCACGATGGGCCCCTTGAATACCTCGGATTAGTTGGCGCTGGCGGTAGGTTCGCCTTTGGCCATTGCCACCAGGTCAGACACATCTTTCCCCTCCAAAACGCGGGTAAGACTGTCCACAACCTGACGGACACTGCGCATATTCTGGGCGACCGTGTCAGGGATGTCGAGCTTAAATTCCTCTTCCAAGGCAAAGAGGATATTCACACCGTCCAGCGAATCGATGCCAAGTTCGGCAAACGTCGAGTCCAGCGTAATCTTGCTCACGTCCAGGTGTTGCTCACGTGCGATAATTTCAATGACTTTCGGTGAAACGTCCATCTGTACTCCTTTATCCTGACAAGAGTTGGATGCAAACTGTAGTTGCGAAGCCTCCCTAGGTCGAAATACCAATGGAATTCTGCGCCGCGAGGTCTGCCACCGTCTGTAACAAATCCGTAAGCTGAAAGGGCTTATCCAGAAGGGCGTGCACGCCCAACGCCTTCGCCGCCTTGACTTCCGCCCCGCTCATAAAAGATGACATTAAGATGACTTCGTGCTTGGAATTTTCCTGCCGAAGCTTGCGCAAGAGCTCCAAGCCGGATTCTTGCGGCATCTGCAAATCGGCAATGACAATTCGATATTCCGAGTCGCCATGCAACACCTCGCGCGCCGCCAAACCATCTGCTACGGCGTGAGGGACGTAACCGTTCGCTTCCAAGACCTCACAAAGAAGGTCTCGGCTTTCCTGATCGTCATCCACCACCAGAATTCTGTCCATAAGCAGAACCAAACCACTGGTTGTAGACTGCAGTCTGGTGGCCATATTGCATTCTACTTTGTAACATATTGGGATGATTACAGTTACTCCAAGCAAAGACAAGTGAGTCGGATTTAGTTTGAAATGCTCGCAACCAAGTGTAGCATAATGCCACATCATAAGGCACTATTGTCTTAGATCTAAATATCCGCAGGCCATCGCCTTCTTCGAGATGAAGATCGGCCCTAAATTATTTAAAATAAATAATATACAGCTAGAAATTGAGAAGGATCCTGGGATGGGGCGATGTGGCAATTTGCCACACGCAATTGATGCTAATTGGTGGGTAAGAAGTCCTTCAGGGGGGCGAAGGTGTATCCCTGCCGTCGTGTGCCGTGTATGAGGTCTGCCAGTGCCTGAACGGTGGGTGAGCGGTCAATTTCGGAGGCGCGGCGGGTCTCCCGTCCGTCATGTAGCAGGATCACGGCACCGGGCTTAAGATCACACAATGCTGCCCGGGTGATTCCCGCCGCATCTTTCTTCCAGTCATACCCAGTAGCGGACCACTGGATCAGGTGCATGCCTCGTTCCAGAAGCGTTGGCACCAGCCCAAACCAGCGCGCCCCATAAGGGGGTCGGAATAGGGTGGGGCGGAAGCCGGCAACCTGCTCAATAACCGTCTGGGTGCGGTCAATCTCAGCGGCCATTCGCTTGCGCGACTTGAAGAAAAGAAACGGGTGCGAATAGGTGTGATTCCCCACCTCATGCCCCTCAGCCACGATGCGCCGAAGCAAGTCCGGATACCTTTCCACATTCTTGCCGCAAACGAAAAACGTGGCAGGAACATGGTGCTCACGAAGGATATCCAGGATCTGTGCGGTAAATTGCTCGGATGGCCCGTCGTCAAAAGTCAGGGAGACGCGCTTTCCACCCTGCGGGCCTCGAACCAGCACCGGCCGGAAGAAAGTGGAAGAGGGTGTCGCGCAGGCCCACCAGAACCAGAGGCCAAACGCCAGTCCAAAACCAGCAAGAATGAGCAAGGCGGTCAAGAGCATGGGAAAAGAAGCGAGAAGCTGGAATCTAGAAGTCAGAAGCTAGAACTTAGAAGATTAAAGCCGGGAGTAAGAATGAAAGCACCACTCGGTCGTGCCAGGATTCAAACATCTAGCTTCTAACTTCTTCCCTACAGAATTCTCAAAAAGTTCAGGCCTGACTCCAGCGCCAGCATGGGGCTGTTGGTATAGGCGCTCACTTCGTAAGGGCATCCGATTTTACACCCTTTGCAAAAGTCCCACAAAGTGGCTTCCTGGGAGATGATCTTCTTCGCCACGTCGGAAGCAAAGATTTCCTTTAAAGGCGCCTGTGATTTATGCAGAGTCACAAAAGCACACGGCAGATGAATGGAGCCATCAGGCTTCATGGAGATCAGTTTGGAAGGGTGCCGGCAGGGAAACTTCGGTCCGAATCCACCCATGCGATAAAAGGCGTAATAGTGCGTATAGAAGCGGACGTTCTGCGGATATGACATACGGAGTTCGCGCAAGAACATCTCCACCGTATCGAGGTCCTTGCCGTGCAATTCCGAATCAGGCAGCAGATCGCCATCGCGCATGACGTTGTGGACCGCCTCGGGATGCAGCACCAGTTTGCGTTGCTTGCAGAATTCCGCCACTTCCGGCAGATCTTCCAGGTTTTCCATGTTCACTGCAGCGTTGATCTGGGTGGTATAAGGCTTGCGCTTCGCCAACACGAAGTCGAGATTATCGATGATGCGCGGCAGGCCATCCACGCCGCGGCGCTTGGCGAACCGCTTTACATTCAGCGAATCGATGGAAACTTCCAGCATATCCAGCCGCGACACGCCCTCGGCATACTTTTTGATGAGCAGGCCGTTGGTGGGCATCGAAGTCCACATGCCCTTGTCCGCCGCGTATCCGATGTAGTCACTGGTACTGGGATTCAGCAGGGGTTCGCCACCGGAAAAGCTGAGCGCGAAGATTCCCATGTCGCAGAATTCATCAATGCGCTTGAAGATGCGGTCGCGGGTGGCGCGGGTCTGAAGGTCGTTAAATTTGCCTTCTTCGCCAAAAATGCAATACTCGCAAAACATATTGCACATCAGGGTGGTTTCAAACATCACCATGTATGGCAATTTGAAGCCTGACCAGACGTGTTTCGCGGCCGATTTAATGATATGAGAAAACTTCATTCGACCTAAGCCTCTTCAAAGCCCCAAGGGCTCCGGCAGCAGTTTATCCGCGCCCCTTAACCGGGCTGTTCCGCTTCGTCCCGCTCTCGATTCTACGTTCGCCCTGTTAAGACTGCCCCTTCCAGAATAGTCGAGTTTAGCCATTCGTGCCCGACTTTCTCACACGAGCAACTTATACTTCTCCGCCTTGCGGTAAAGTGTGCGACGGTCGATGCCCAGGATCTCCGAGGTTTTCACCTTGTTGCCTCCCGTCACCTTCAGGACGTGGGCCAGGTAGCGCCGCTCCACTTCTTCCAGTGACGGCAATTCCACATAGAAATCTTCCACGCGTTTGATTTCCCCTGTTTCCGTGCGTACCTTGTCCGGCAAGTCTTCCGGCACGATCACTCCTGTCCGGTTCAAGGCGACGGCGGATTCCAACGCGTTTTCAAGCTCCCGTACGTTCCCGGGCCAGGGGTAATTCATCAGCACCGAGAGCGCTTGAGGGGAGATGGAAAGGGCGTGCTCCCGCTCGCGTCCCATCTTCTTCAAAAATTGCTCTACCAACAAAGGGATGTCTTCCAGGCGTTCGCATAACAGGGGAATGTCAATTTCTATGACGCGGAGGCGGTAATAGAGGTCCTGGCGAAACTTCCCTTCCTCCACACTTTCCGCCAGGTTGCGATTGCTCGCTGCAATGATGCGCACATCCACTTTCACCACATCATTGCTTCCAATGCGCCGAACTTCCTGTTCTTCCAGGGTCCGCAGCACCTTCACCTGAAGGCCCGGGCTCATTTCGCTGACCTCGTCCAGAAAAACGGTCCCTCCACTCGCCTCTTCAAAAATTCCCCGCTTGTTTTCCGTCGCCCCCGTGAATGAGCCGCGCACGTGGCCAAACAGTTCAGTCTCCAACAAGGTTTCGGTCAGGGCGCCGCAATTCACGGCGTAAAAGCACTGCTCGGCGCGCGGACCGTTGTAGTGAATCGCCTTCGCCACCAGTTCTTTTCCCGTTCCGCTGGCGCCGTAAATTAGAACGGTTGAACGGGAATCCGCCACCATGGCGATTTTCTTGTAGATCTCAAGCATCTTGGGAGAGTTGCCCACCAGGCTGGAAAGTTGCACCTGAGTGCCCAGTTGCCGTTTCAGGCTGCGATTCTCCCGCAACAGCTTGCGATTCGCCAGCGCCCGATGCACCTGCAAAAGGACTTCATCAATCTTAAAAGGTTTGGAGATGTAGTCGAACGCGCCGGCCTTCACCGCTTCGATGGCGGTTTCCATGGTGCCAAAGGCTGTGATGAGGATAACTTCAGACTCAGGCTGCACAGTCTTATAGGCGCGCAGAACGTCCAACCCATTCAGGTTCGGGCCCAGGCGCATGTCACTGATGATCACATCGAACAGTTCCCGCTTGCCAATCTCCATGGCTTCTTCGGCGCTGCCCGAAGTGTTGACGCGATAGCCGTCTTCACTCAGGACTTCGCGCAAAAGTTCGCGGGTGTCCTCATCGTCATCCACGACGAGTATGTTTGCTATTCTTTCGTCACTGGTCAATGGTCACCGCTGATTCAGAAATCCGAAGGTCGAAAATCGAATATAGAAACTCGAAGATTCCTGCCATTTGCAAGATTCACGCCTCAAACTTCGATTTCCCCGTTTCGATTTTCGAATTTCGATTTTCGATCTTCCGCCGCTTGTCATTCGTCACTTGCCACTGCTTTCTCTTCATCTGTCACTCGTCACTGCTCTTTCCTCACTGGTCGCGGCGCCCACCACCGGCGCTTCCGCTTTCTCTCGGCAATCCAGGGGCAGGCGAATGGTGAAGGTAGTCCCGCGGCCGGGTTCGCTTTCCGCGTGAATGGTCCCGGCATGTTGACGAACGATCTGGTCGCAGATTGCCAGTCCCAAGCCCGCGCCGGTGCCAATTTGCTTGGTGGTGAACATAGGATCAAATATGTGCGCCAAAGTTTCACGCGCCATCCCCGTGCCCGTGTCAGAAAGGACCACTTCCACCTGCAGTACTGTGGCGCCGGGCCTCGGCCCGAAACGTTCCCGCACCACAATGCCCTGCCCCGTTCCGGCGGCGGAAGGCAACGGTGGGGAGTTAAAGCCCGGCTCCACGATCGGCTGTTCTGGAGCAAGCGGCCGCAGCCCAATGCCTAACTCCCCGCCACGCGGCATGGCATCCGCGCTGTTATTGATAAGATTCAGAAAGACCTGGTGGAGATAGCCGGAATCGCCGTAAATCTTTGGGCAATCTTTGGCCAGGCTCATTTGCACCCGAATTTTTCTCAGCTCCAAAACCGGGGATGACAGCAGAACAGAGTCCTCCAAAATATGCGCCAGGTCCACAGGTTCCAGCCGCAGTTCAAACTTGCGCGTCCAGGAAAGTAACTGCCTGACCGTGCGAACGATATTTTCCACCTGCTTTTCAATCACCAGAAGCCGCCGGGCGGTGGCCTCATCATTGCTCTTGCGCCTCGCCAGCAACTGCACATGCCCGGAAATGGAATTGAGCGGCGTTCCAATTTCGTGCGCCAGACTGGCGGCAAGCTGTCCCGCAACGGCCAGGCGTTCCGAGCGCGCCAAGTTTTTCTGCGTCTCAAAGAGTTCCTCGTTGATGCGCCGCAATTCCTCGTTCCGGCGGGCCACTTCACCCGTGGCTTCCTCCACTTTGTGGCCCATCTCGTTGCTGGAGTTTTCAATTCGCCGCAGCAGGCGGTTCAGGTGGGCGGCGAGCAATCCGATCTCATCCCAGCTCTGCAAGCGCGCCCGAACGTTAAGCTGCCCCTTTTCCGCCGTCTGCATCACGCGAATCATCTCCTTCACCGGCCCCCGCACGGCGCGCAGGAAAAAGATATGGATCACCAGAACAACCACTACAAAGCTTGCCAGCATCAGCAGCAAGTTCCGCACCACAAGGTCCCAGGTGACGGCATTCAGGCTGGATCGGGAAACGGTGAGAATCAAACAGCCAATCGGCTTGTCTTGCGAGGAAATAGTGGTGCTGATGATCCAGGCGCGGCGATTTTCCGTTTCAATGCTCTCCTGATCCTCGAAGGGCTTGTAATACTCGTTGTAGCTTTCCACGTTGGGGATGTCGTCAAGCTCCAAATGCTGACCGTGCGGATTGGTGGAGCCAACAAGCTGATGGTGGGGATTGTGCACATAGACATCCGCCTGAACGATGCCGGGAGAATCGTGCTGCAATTGCCGCAGGGCCGGGACCAGCATATCGGGACGCGCGAGAGTTTCAGGAGCGGCGATCTGCCGAGCCGTCTGGCGGGCCTGATCCAATGCCTTGCGATAGAACTCACTCTCCACAGGATCGCGCGTCAGGAAAGTGGCGATGAGGGTCGACACCACCAGCACCACCATGACGGTGACAGCAATAATCCCGATGATCTTGACCTGTAAACTCAGGCGGCCAAACATTCAATTCACCCCGGGCACTTTCAAACTACCATTGCTCATGGCGGAAGGCAACCCGCGGCGGCCAAAGCAGTGGCCGGACTAACGACTGGTCCAGTGGCTGAAGAAACCATGTTGCTCGTGGCGCCGAGCTTGAGTCCGCCCCATGCACACCGAAAGGTCAATGCTTTGAAGTCTTGCATTTCTTGGCGGGAAATTAACTCGCATCGCCAGGGCCAGATCCAGCGGTTTGCCACCGCCACGCATTACTCCATCCAAACGAATTGTTCCACCGCGATATAAAATGGCAAGGGACGTCAGGCAGAGTTCTGCGTTTGGGGAGTTTTACGGCCAGATCGTAACCACCTGGCGCGAAGGCAACTTCCCCGCCCGAATCCGATCGCCACGCAATCGCCCACGGGAATGTCATTGATGGAGTATGGTATTTTGGGAGCTATCGAGTGAATCCTGGCGGTGACCTTTGAAACAAGCGCTGGCAGCTTGCACACTTGGACTCTGGGCTTTCGCACTCTGTTTTGAACTTTGGGCGCAAGGCACTGCTGTTCCCGGGAACCATCTGCCGCCTGAAACGGACGGATTCACGCTAAAAGCGGACGTCAACCTGGTCCTGGTGGAGGCGACAGTCCGGGACGACAAGGGCAGGCTCATCAATGATCTTAAGCGGGAAGATTTCCGCGTGTTTGAAGACGGCCTGGAGCAGCCGATTTTGTACTTCTCGCGTGACGAGTTGCCTTTGGCCGTGGCGCTGGTGGTGGACGGCAGCAGCAGCATATCGCCGATGCTGGGTGAACTGCACCGCGCCGCCTACGACACCCTCTCGCAGCTCAAGCCCGAGGATCAAGTGGCCCTCTATGCCTTCGCCGCGCATCCGGAGCGGCTGGTCGATTTGACGACTGACCGCAAATCGATTGCCGACAGCATCATGGGGATTGGTTCCACGGGCGGCACCAACATCGCCGATGCCCTTTACGGGTCGATTGAATATCTGGGCCAGGAGGCCCGTGACCGCCGCCACGCGGTCATCATGATCTCCGACAACCAGCCGACGGCCAAAGGGGAGTTCAACGGGACCGACGTGATTCGGCTGGCACTCGAGACCCAGACGATCGTATACAGCGTCAGGGTCGGACGCGACCGCCTTGAAGGCACAGTGGACGATCCGGGGTGGATTCCTGGCGCCCGCTGGGTGAACAAGATCATGCTCGAAACGGGGGGCGAAATCATCGATATGGGCACGGTGGGATCGGCGCAAAAGGCCATGGCCGCCGTTATATCGCGGCTGAAACAGCGCTATACACTCGGCTACCAGAGTTCCAACCCCCGCCACGACCGCACCTTTCGCGTGATCGACGTCCGCCTCTCCGGCCGCGCCCAGGATTCCAAACACCCATACAGGGTTTTCGCCCGCCATGGCTACTATCCAGAGCCCGAGTCTGCCCCTCCCAGCAGAACTTCACCATGACTTGGAGTGCCACCCGCATGCGCCAGACTTGGTGCTTCCACCCAATTTGGCTCGTGTTCTGCGTGCAGCGCGGCCAAGCAAGGGGCGTGGGGTCGCCGGCATCCTGCCACTTTGTCACCATCGGAGACGAATTTTCTTGACAATCGCTAGCCTCTAGAGTAGCCTTTGTAGCGGGTCGGGATTGGGCGGGCCGACGCACAGCGCTACCCGAAGGATCCTGCCCATGACAGAATCGGCGGAAAAAGTACATGACAAATCGTCAAGTTCAGGAAGCCAAACCGTCCAAACATGAAACAATTAGTCGCGAGAGGCGAAGGGCTCAGAAAAAAGGATGTTATTGATGTTTTTTTCGACGAACAAAGCCACTATGTGTATAAAAACAAACAAAACATGGACAAAATGCCGGCCCAATATGTGGACATTTTATTCGAAATGACATGAAGTGAGTGACCTTTTAGACCCAAATGCGGCCGAAACACCCTAGATGTCATGAAACAAACCCCTATTTGCACGTAATTTCGCCGAGAGACCATGATTGCCGGAACCTTGCGCCAAGTGCTTTCCTGACTTGACGTCGAGTCGACTTTGAGGTCGGCACATGCCTCCAGTTTCCAATTTCGAGTTTCTGTTCTCAAAATCGAGGGTGCATCCGGCGATATTCATGAAAACAAAGGAACGGAAAGAAGTCATAGTGCCAAATGCCTGGAGAGATTCTTGCGGGCTCAGACGCCCGCCCCTGCGGCCTGCTGTACGGGCCATGATCCCAACTCCTCGCTCCTTGCTTCTGGCTCATAGGTCAAAAATTGAAGGTGCATCCGGCGATCTCTATGAAAACAATTTAGGGGTATGAAGAGTGTGAAGATACCGATTCCAGGTCAGCAATAGAATGTCGCTTAGACCCGAACAGGCACTAACCCGGCGCTCGACGCGCCACCCCTCCTAATCCAGGAGGGGAGCTCATTTTGGCGCCCGGATCGGCGCCTTGGCACAGGAAAACGCCGGAAGAGGCCACGATGTTTATGAAAAAACAGGGACTTAGAGGGAATTCGGAGAATTTGTCGGAGATTGTATGTCATTGATGAAAGGGGGGTTATCTCAATTTTGCGGGTTGGGCGAGGGAAAAAAGGGGGAATTAAAAATAAAGGAAGAACCCACGATGTTGATGAAAACAAAGGAAAATGAAAACGACAGATTGGATGATCCCACGATATTGATGAAAACAAATGACTTAGCTTTTTAGGCCACGATATGTATGAAAATAAAGCAACTTAGCTAAAATCGAGGGGTAAGGAACATGGTCGGGACGTCGAATAACAGTCGGAGGGCTTGTTAAGATATACTGCAATTGCCCGGTTCGGAGGCCAAATGGAAAACCACGAAATCGCCGCCGTCTTTGAAGAGATCTCCAATCTGATGAAGATCATCCAGGACGATCCCAAGTGGACGTTTAAGGCTGCCGCTTATGACCGCGCCAAGCGCTCAATCGAAGGCTTTCCGGAGCGCCTGGAAGACGTGGCACGCGACCTCAGCCGCAAACTGACGGACATTCCCGGGATTGGCGCCGACCTGGCCAAGAAGATTACGGAACTCGTGGAAACCGGCCAGTCTGCCTACCACCAGGAGCAGCTCGCCAAAGTCCCACGCAGCCTGCTTGATCTGCTGCAACTGCAAACCGTCGGCCCGCAGAAAGTGCGGCTCTTCTACAAGCAGGCGAATGTTCAAAGCGTTGACGATCTGGAAGCTGCCGCCAAGGAAGGCCGGCTGCGCAGTTTGCCGGGGATGAGCGAAAAGTCGGAAGAGAACATCCTGAAAGCCATCGAGACCTTTCGCCGGGCTGCCGGCCGCTTCCGCCTGGATACGGCGTATGAAACCGCTGAAATTCTCAGCGCCTGGCTGCATGATTCCAAAGCCGTCGAAGAGGTTACTCCCGCCGGCTCGCTGCGCCGCGGGCGTGAAACGGTGGGAGACCTTGACCTGCTTGTGACCGGCCGCGACCACTCGAGCATTGCCGATCACTTCGTGAAATTTCCCGGCATTGCCTCCATCCTGGGCAAAGGCGACGACAAGGTCAGTGTGAAGCTGAAGAACGATATGCAGGTTGATGTGCGCCTGCTTGACCGTTCCGCTTATGGCGCCGCCCTGCAATACTTCACCGGTTCCAAGGAACATAACGTGGCGCTGCGGCATCGCGCCAAGGGCAACGGATGGACGCTGAATGAGTACGGGCTTTACCACGGGGAGAAACTTCTGGCCAGCCGCACGGAAGAGGAGATCTACGCCAAACTGGGTCTGCGCGTGGATTCCCCCGGAACTGCGCGAAAACCTGGGCGAAATTGAAGCGGCGGAAAAAGATGAGCTGCCCAAACTGGTGGAATTGGGCGACATTCGCGGCGACCTGCAAATGCACACCACCGCGTCGGACGGCCACGCGAGCATTGAGGATATGGCAGGACGCGGCAAAACAACTCGGCTACCAATACATTCTGATCACCGACCACTCCAAGGCCGTCACTGTTGCCAACGGTTTGAGCGAGGAGCGCGCCGTGGAGCACATTCAGCGCATCCGCGCTGCGCGCAAGAAGGTGAAGGGCATTGAAATATGGGCGGGCACGGAAGTTGACATCATGGGTGACGGGGCGCTGGATTATTCCAACGAACTGCTGAAGCAATTTGACATTGTCCTGGCCAGCGTCCATTCCCGCATGAACATGCCCTCGGATGAGATGACCACGCGCCTGCTGCGGGCCTTGGAGAACCCTTACGTACGAATTCTCGGCCACCCCACCGGCCGCCTGATCTTGCGTCGCGACCCGTTTCTGTTCGATATCGAAAAGGTTTTTGCGGCGGCCAGGGAATTCGGTGTCATCCTGGAAGTCAATGCCGCCCCTGAACGCCTGGACCTCTGCGATCGCCACGTGAAGTTGGCTCGCGACCGCGGCATGAAGATTATCATCTCCACTGACGCGCACGACCCTCAACATTTCAAATTGATGCGCTACGGCGTGATCACCGCACGCCGCGGCTGGATGGAGAAATCGGGGGTGCTCAATACCCTGCCTCCGGAGAAACTGCTCGCCGGCCTGCGGCCGTTGCCACGGTAGGGATCGGGGGGCGGAGTGTGATTGAAAGGCTTCAGGTTTCGGATTCAAATGGCGCATTTTGTGGCGTTTCGTTAAACGCGCCTTCACCGGGCAGAGGAGTAGCCGGGCCGTCACATTCGCAACAGTCTGGCACACTGGCTGCCACACTGGATACTCGTAGATACTATGACTCAAAACAGTAATTTGCCGGCGGCAATTATCTTCGATATGGATGGCGTTCTGGTTGATAGCAGCCCGTTTCATCTGCGCAAGTGGGCTGGCTTCCTGCGGAGGCACGGAATTCCTGTCGATGAGAAGGCCCTGCCGGGAATCGTGCTGGGACCCGCCAACGATATGATTTTTCGCCGCTTCCTGGGCGACCATCTGACCCGCGAACAGGTTTCCGAACTCAGCGAGGAGTTGGACGCCATCTTCCGCGAAGAGATCGGTCCCAACCCGCCCGCGCTTCCCGGTGTGCGGCGCCTGATCGAAGAGATCCATTCGCAAGGCATCGTCATGGCCGTGGCTTCCGCCGCCATTGCCAGTAACGTGAAGTTCCTCATTGATGCGCTCGGCCTGCGGGGCTACTTCCGGGAGATCCTGGCAGTGGACGCGACGTTCAACCCCAAGCCTCACCCGGAAATCTATCTGAAGACGGCCGGGAAGCTGGGGGTTGACCCTTCTGCCTGCGCGGTCTTTGAAGATTCGTATGTCGGCATTGAGGCCGCCAAGCGCGCCGGAATGAAATGCATCGCCATCGCCTCCACCTTCTCCGCTGAAGATCTCCGCCGCGAAACCCGCGCTGACGTGATAGTTCCCAGCTTTGAAAAAGTCTCACTCCAAACCGTGCGTCATCTCTTTAATGGTGCGGGATCTTTGCCGGGCACTCACGATGCAAGCTGATCTCGATTTCCGGGCGCGCATTCGTTGAAGAGGATTGGACTGTGGAGACTGGCCGTTCTCCGAAAATTCGCATCTTATGCAGGGATGCGAAAGCCCTTTCGCGGTATCGTAGTCGGGACTATCGAAAAGCTTTTTTGTAAGAGAGAATAGCGCCTATGGGCGGAGGAATCCCAAATCGGAACGACGGAGCGGGATTCGTCTGGCGGGCCGTTGCCTTGGCGATCGCTCCGGCGTGGGTGGTGCTCGCGATGGCGTTGGCAGTTGCCCCGGTGGCGGCAGCTGCGCCCCCTGCCCAGCAACCGGTGGAAGCCCAGGCGCATGTGGACCTGCACGTGGCCGTGGTGGATGAGAACGGCGCTGCTGTCCCCTCCGCACGCATCACGCTGACACCGTCACAGGGAAAACCCTTGCAAGGTGAATCCGATTATGCGGGTCGCAAGGACTTCCCCGACGCCGTGCCTGGTGACTACAACTTGCACATCGAGAAGGAGTCCTTTTTCGCGGTCAACCAGACGGCCATCCATGTTGGTGAAGTGCTCAGCGTGGATGTCACGCTGCACCACATCCGGGAATTCCCCGAGCAGGTGAATGTGGTCTATTCGCCCCCCGCCATCGATCCCGCAAAAACCCAGGCAAGCGAGACATTCAATAGCACGGAGATTGTCAATCTGCCCTTCCCCGTTGACCGCGACATTCGTTATTCGCTGCCATTTCTTCCCGGGGTGCTTCAGGATTCCACGGGCCAACTGCACGTCAATGGCGCCAGCACGCGCCAAGTGCTCGATCAGATTGATGGCTTCAACGTCTCCGATCCCGTCACCGGCCAATTCCAGACGCGCGTCAGCGTGGATGCCCTGCGGTCCGTGGATGTGGCCGGCAGCCGCTATTCCACGGAGTTTGGTAAGAGCTCGGGCGGGGTCATCAGCTTGCGCACAGGCACTGGCGACGACCATTGGCGCTTTACGGGCACCGATTTCATTCCGGGCGTCTCAGACCGGCGCGGCCTCAACATCAACAACTGGACGCCTCGCATCATGGCGTCCGGCCCCATCCGCAAAGGCAAAGCATGGTTTATGGACGCGCTGGAGGGTGAATTCGCCTCGACCATCTTTACTGAACTGCCCGCCAACGCCGATCGGTCCAGTGTGTGGCGTGGGAGCAACCTTTCCAAAGTTCAGGTAAACCTGGCGCAGAATGACAACCTCACTGTGAGCCTGCTGTTGAACTCCCTGTTCTCCCCTCATTCAGGGTTGGACCCACTCGACCCGTATTCCACCACACAGCGCTATACCACGAATGGGTACGTGTTCACCGTTCGTGATCAGCATCTTTTCCAGGATGGCACATTGTTGGAGGCTGGCATAGCCACGAGCAGCTTTTATACAAGCGTTTTGCCCATGGGCAATCAGACCTACATCGAAACGCCCAACGGAACCAGCGGCAACTACTACCTCAGCAACCATGGCCAGGGCACGCGGACGGAGGCCATTGGCAACCTCTTTGTCCCACCTCAACACGCGGCAGGTAAACACGAGATCAAGATTGGGGTTGATATCGACCGGCTCTCCGATTATGAGCAGTATGACCGGCATCCCTATCTGGTCGAACGCGCCGATGGTACCCTTTCACGCAGCGTCAGCTTTACCAATACGCCGCCTTTCACCCGCGACAACGTGGAGACCAGCGGCTATGCCCAGGATCGTTGGTCAGTGTCACAAAGGTTGCTGGTGGAACCGGGCGTGCGCTTTGACACGGATGAGATTGTCAGCGGCGTGGCAGTGTCGCCGCGCCTTGCGTCAACCTTTCTGCTGAAACGCAATGGCGACAGCAAACTTTCCGCTGGCATTGGGATTTACCGCGACCCGAGTAACCTGGATATTCTCACCCGATCGCTCACCGGCGCGCGGACAGATCTCTTCTACGACGCTACAGGGCTGAATCTTCTTCAACCCCCGGTCCTCAGCACTTTCACCGTAGACCCCAGCCAACTGCACTTTTCGCTGGTCACCAACTCAAGCGTGGCATTTGAGCAGAAACTGCCCAAAACCACTTACATGCGCGTTGAGCTGATGGACCGGCGCGCCCACAACATCTGGACCTTCATCAATCCTGGTGCCTCCACCTTGCCTAACGGACCATTCTCCGGAGAGTTCACGCTTACCAATGATCGCCGCGACCATTACGATTCCGCTGGTCTGACCTTGCGGCATGTTTTCAAGCAGAATCACGTCGTGTTTGCTTCTTACACCTATTCGAGAGCGCTCACTAACGCGGACTTTGCTTACAGCCTGGATAGCGTGCTCTTCAGCCCACAGGCAGGCGGCCCTCTGCCCTGGGACGCGCCGCATCGATTTCTTTCCTGGGGTTGGCTCCCTTTCACTCACAAAATTGACTTCGCTTACACCCTGGACTGGCGTACCGGTTTTCCCTTTTCGTCGATGAATGACTCCCAGGAAGTGGTGGGGGCTCCCGATTCGCAACGCTTCCCGACATACTTCTCCCTCGATGTAAGCCTGGAGAGGAGGTTCACCATCTTCAATTATCAATGGGCGGTGCGTGCAGGCGTGGACAACATCACCAAGCGGGGCAATTACACCTATGTGAATTCCAACGTTGATTCACCGGACTATCTTGCCTTTTCAGGGGCTCCGGGCCGCGCCTTCATCGCGCGGATCAGATTATTGGGGAGAAAATAGTCCCGCACCAGGTGCAGCCCATGGATTCAAGGCTTTTCCCACTTGCCCGATTCCGCGGACCGGAAGATGGCATCAATCACCGACATGTTCGTAATGGCATCCTCAACAGATACTGGAGCATCTCCGCCATCGCGAATTTCCCGTGAGAACTCGTCTCCCTGGATCGCATACTGATCGCAAGTGGCCAATTCTTCCGTTCTGATGCCTCCTCCGAAGAGGTCGCTGCCGTCATCAATAAAGATCCGGCAAGGTCTGTCGTTCGGGGCATTAAACGGAATCTCCACGTCGACGCGTCCCTGCGTCCCGAAAAATTGCATGCGTTGATAGGGCACCAGTTGCGTACTACAGGTAAAGATCGATTGTCCCGAAGGAAAATCCAGGATGGCCGAGGTCAACCGGTCAATCTTCATTTCCGGATCGCGCTCAATCAGCCCCATTACCCGCCGCGGCTCCTCGCGGAAGATAAAGCGGGAAGTTGTAATGGGGTAACAACCGATGTCCATCAAGCCACCGCCACCCCATTCGAGCACATTGCGGATGTTGGCCTTGTCTCGATTGAAGTAGCTGAAGAATCCCATGACCGAGCGCAAAGTGCCGATCCGGCCGGATTCAATGATCTCCCGCGTCCGCAACCACTGGGGGTGCGTGCGAACCATAAAGGCTTCGCCGATCTTCACGCCGGTACGTTCCTGCACAGACAGCAGCGTCTGCGCCTCATCGGCATTGAGGCTCAGCGGCTTTTCACAGAGAACATGCTTGCCCGCTTCCGCCGCTTTGATCGTCCAGGGAACATGAAGCTGGTTGGGCAGCGGGTTGTAGACCGCCTCAATTTCCGGATCCAGCAAAAGCTCTTCGTAAGATCCATAGGCCTTGGGAATTCCAAGTTCGCTTGCCGCCGCTTGGGCCTTTTGCAAGTCCCGCGATGCGATCGCCGAAATTTCACACAACTCACCCTGCTGCATCCCCGGAATCACCTTTCGCGTTGCGATCCTGGCAACCCCCAAAACACCCCATCGGACTTTGTTTGGCATGGCGTCTCCTTTGCAGAGGGAGGATTTTATCCCTGTCCGCGCCGGTTAAAATGAGCATCACTTCTGCCGGTTTGAAGAGCAGCAGGCGGGGTGATTTTTGAGGGCTGGGCACACGAGAGCGGAAGCAGCGAATCGTAGGCGCTGTGGG
>PLSX01000234.1 GCA_003165315.1 Acidobacteriota bacterium | reverse complement strand
ACGTTCTTAAATGCGTGCGGACACCGGGACTGGAAAGACCGGCGTCATAAGTCGTATCGAGCACGCTATGCGAGTCACCGAGCAATCTCTTGGCGTGTTCCAGCGTCAGGAATTGGATGAAGCGCTTGGGACTGATCCCGGCCCAGCGACGGAATAAGCGCTGAAAATGGAATTCGCTCAGGTTAACGCTTTCTGCCACCTCATGCAATTCAGGTTGGCGGGGATAGTTCTCTTCCAAAAAAAGAATCGCTTTCTCAATGCGAGTGTAATCCTCAATCTTCGGGTGCATGGCTCTTTGACCTCCAACTGATCCTGCCTCATCTTGCAGTTATCGCAAGCGTTGAGCAACCCGAATCTTGCTATTTCTGCATCCTATCAATGGGGGCGGTTTTCGATTCAGCGCGACCTCGTTGGAAGGGATGTGTCTTCCCCTTTTGAAGGGGCAGGGAGTATGATGAATCAGGTGTCACGTGACAAACCTTATGTTCAAATTGCGTTCCTATACACCGCTCGCTGTTGTCCTGCTCCTGGGGATGCATTCGCTACAGAGCACTGATGTCATGGCAGTGGACTTGGAGCCGAAAACAGTGGAGGCCTTCAACCACTATGTCCAGGTCACGGAAGCCCGAATCGACAAGGAGGTAATGCGGCCGGGAGCTTTTCTTTATCTTGAAGGTTTACCGGAATCTCAGCGCTCGCAAGTTCATGCCACCGTCCACAAGGGCGAAATCTATATGGAGCCGCTGGAAACCCGTGACTCTTCGGGCTCAGGTCTAGAAGCCCCGGATGGAATGATTCACCATTGGATCGGCGCGGTATTCATCCCCGATGCGACCTTGCGCCAGGTTCTCGAACTCGTGCAGAATTATGACCATCACCAGGACATTTACAAGCCAGAGGTTGTCCGCTCCCGATTGCTCCACCGCGACGGAAACGATTTTCAGATCTTCTATCGTCTGCGAGAAAAAAAGGTCATCACGGTCACCCTCAACACCAACCATGATGTACAGTACTTCCCCATCGACGCAACGCATTGCCGAAGCCGCTCCGTAGCCACTCGAATTGCGGAAGTAGCAAACGCTGATGGGCCCGGCGAACAGGAAAAACCCGTGGGTCACGATGAGGGATTCCTCTGGCGGATGAATTCCTATTGGCGATTTGAAGAGCAAGACGGGGGCGTTTATGTTGAGGTGGAGTCCGTATCGCTCACGCGAGATATCCCCATGGGCTTGGGCTGGATCATCAAACCCTTTGTAACCAGCATTCCTCGCGAGTCGCTGCTGATGACGCTGGGCTCAACCCGCTCAGCGGTGGAAGCCATTACTCACACTACAGCACGTCAATAATCCCTCCTTTGGTTGTTGGCCAGTGCAAGCATTGTAGTAAAATAGTCTTTTTCGCCATCACAAAGCCGCCGCAATTGGAGTTTCCGTTGTCTTTAACTTGCCCACCCTATCCTCGACGTACGTCCCCGAAAATATGTTGCGGAGACTGATCCCTTTCTGTGTCCTGTTCTTTGCCGCCGCCAACGCGTTGGCACAGGGTGGTCCGCCCTATTACACCAATGATCCGGGCACGCCCGGCAATCACAACTGGGAAATAAACATTGGGTACATGCCGTTTTATTACAGCGGCCAGTCGGTTTCGCACACGCCTGATCTTGACATCAATTATGGTGTAGGTGATCGCATCCAGCTTACCTATGAGAGCGCCTGGTTGCGCGTTAAGGACCCTGGTTCGGCGGCCAAATTCGGCCTGAATCAGTCCAACCCCGGCATCAAGTGGCGATTCTATGACGCGGGCGAGAACGGACTCTCAATTTCTATTTTCCCCCAGGCGTTCCTAAACAACCCCAACAACGCGGTGCGACGCGGCATCACCCCCCCAAGTGATACGTTCCTCCTTCCCATCGAATTCTCCAGGAAAGTCGGCCCGGTCGATGTGGATTTCGAAGCCGGCTATCAGCTTGTCCACAAGGGTCCGAACGGGTGGATTACCGGACTCGTCGTCGGGCATGATTTCACCAAGAAACTGGAAGGAGATATAGAGTTCTATTCCCAGGGCGCCTTCCATCCTTACGAGAATCAGCCCACACTGGACATTGGCGCACGCTATAAACTCCATAGCCCGATTATCCTTCTCCTCATGGCAGGTCGCAGCCTTGAACCCACTCGACCCAATCAATCGTACTTCATCGGTTACTTCGGCATTCAACTCCTGCTGCCTTCCCGGTCTTACAAATAGGTTTGACCGCCACCTCTATCAAGGGATTTCTTGAACTTGTGCCCTGTTAGGATCTCTCCCCATTTCCTGGGTGGTTTTGGTGGAAGTCTGGGCTTAATCCCCTTCGAATGGTTTCGTCTGGATTTCCGATGACATTGGGAATATCATCGCATCCTTACGAATCTCTCGGAACGAGGACGATCTGGAAATTCCTGAGTAAGAACCCCGAGTGCATAATCCCGAACCGCTCTCATCAAGGAGGAAGTAACATGACCGATCAGATCAACAGCAAGTTTGGACGAAGGGAATTCCTGGGTGCAGCCGCGATGGCAGGCTTTACCATCCTCAGACCGCAGACTGTGCGCGGAGCCACCGCGAACTCCCAGGTTCGCTTTGGAATTTTAGGTTGCGGGGGCCGCGGCACGGCGGTGGGCACGGGTTTCGTAGAGAATACCGGAGCACGGGTTATCGCCCTTGCTGATCTCTTCCCCGACCAGTTGGAAAAGGGCCGCAAGCACTTCGACGATTTGCAGGCGGGAATGGGCTATACCCCTATTGACGCCTCACAACTTTTCAAAGGGCCCAATGCCTATCAGGAACTCGTCGCCTCCAAGGAAGTGGACTTCATTCTGATCACCACGCCGCCCTACTTCCATCCGCATCATCTGGAGACGGTAGTGGCCGCAGGCAAGCATGTTTACTGTGAAAAACCTGTCGCCATTGATGTGCCGGGAGCGCACCACGTCATTCATATCGGTGAAAGCGTCCAGGGAAAACTGAGTCTTGCCGTGGGATTCCAGATCCGCATGGCGCCGCCCATGGTGGAGTTGACCCAGCGCATCCACGACGGCGCGCTGGGCAAGATTGCTTCAGGCCTCGCCTATTACTATTGCGCCCACATCGACCGGCCCGAATGGCCCGACGCCTCGCCAGAGGAAAAACGCCTGCGGAACTGGGTCTGGGATCGGGAAATCTCCGGCGATATTATCGTGGAGCAGAATATCCACGTCATAGATATGTGCAACTGGATGCTGCAAGGCCACCCTGTAAAGGCCGAGGGCTTCTGCGGCCGCAAGGTCCGGACCGATAGCGGCGATTGCAAGGATAACTTCAATGTAGTCTTCACTTACCCAGACGATGTCCAAATAAGCTTCGGGTCGGGCCAATTCGGTCATCCCACCTTTGATGCCGCCGTGCAATTGTACGGGGCTGAAGGAAGCTCGACGGCACACTACGATTGGCACGTCAATATTGCCGGCAAGAATGCGTGGGACGCGGGACTTAAACCCAGTGGAGTGGAAGAATTCTCTGTAGCGGGAAAGTTCCGTGGCGCGCTGGATCAGGCCGACTCCGAGAAGCAGAAGGCATTCGTCGCAAGCATTACCAGTGGCCAATTCCTAAATCAAGCTGCGTTGGGCGCCGAATCCGCGATGAGCGCCATGCTAGGACGCAACGCTGCCTACGCAGGCAAACCCATTACTTGGGAAGAGCTGCAAAAATCAAAGGAAGTGTTTAATCCGAAAATCGATATCACAAAGTTTGCGTAGGGGTCCTTTGTCAGTAGTTCGTTGCCGGTCGGGCATTTTTAACTACTACGGAATGAAGGATACAATCAGACTCCGCTATTTAAGAGGCCATTATGAGACTGACTTCAACGCGCCGGGATTTTCTGAAGGTTTCCATGGGTGCCACTTGTGCCGCCCCTTTGTCCTCGTTGAGTGCGGCGGCTGCCAACCCCATGGTCCCCGCGGCTCCCGAGCGAGGCAAGATCAAGAAGGCCGTGCAAATTTATATGCTCCCTAAAACAATGAGCTACGCTGATCGATTCAAGCTGGCTCGTGATGTGGGGTTTGAAGGAGTGGAAGGCCAAACCGAGGAAGACCCCAAAGTGGCGGACGAAATCAAGAAGGCTTCAGAAGGTGCCGGGATCCCCATCCATTCCGTTATGAACATGGCCCACTGGAAGTATCCCCTCTCCTCCAGTGACCCCGCCATCGTCAAGAAATCCCTGGATGGCATGGCGACCTCACTGCATAACGCCAAGCTTTGGGGGGCTGAAACCGTGCTGCTCGTTCCAGGCGTCCTCGACGCTGACACTCGTTATCAGGATGCCTGGACGCGGTCGCAGGTGAACATCCGCAAGCTGATTTCGCTGGCGGAAGAGTTAAAGGTCATCATCGCCATTGAAGAGGTGTGGAACAAATTCCTGCTCAGTCCCCTCGAAATGGCAAAGTATGTGGATGAGTTCCAGAGCCACTGGGTGCGGCAATACTTCGATGTCGGCAACGTGGTGCTCTACGGCTATCCGCAGGATTGGATTCTCACGCAGGGCAAACGCATCGCCAAGGTGCATCTGAAAGACTTCAAAATGGACAAAGGCTGGCATCCTGTCACGGCTCAATTTGTGAATCTTGGCGATGGAGACATCGACTGGGCTGCCGTGCGTAAGGCGTTTGCCGAAATTGGTTACACAGGATGGGCCACGACGGAGCTTGAAGGGGGCGACGAAGCCTACCTGCGCGACGTGGTGAAACGAATCGACAAATTAATCCTGGGCCTATAAAGACGTGGGGGGCGCCCTACAAGATGTACCTCTTCGCAGTCACAATCTCGACGAAACTTACCACACCTATTTTTCGATCTCCACCTCAAAGGGCGCATTCGTGTCTTTGAACTTAATGTAGAGCACATTGTTCGCGCTGTCGAAAGCCACCCCTGAGCCCGCCTTTGCGAGCGCAACGGCATTGGCAACAGCGTCCAGCCTCTGGCCGTTCAGCCGTATGGCCTTTGCCTCACCCGTCTGCGCATGGATCCTGAGCAACAATGATCTGGCCGGCGGCGTGTACTTTCCCTCCAAATCCGTCGCTTTAATCGTAAGACTGTTCTCGCTATCGACCACCGTAATGCGCTCATGCAAATAAGCGCCGTGCTGGTAGTCCAAACTGATGCCATCGTCTTCATAATATTCGCGAGAGGAAACCCCCTCCGGGTAAATCTCAAACGTTAGCGGATCGATGGATGCCTGATTGTCGAATTCAATCACCTGCTGAGTGGGAATGATTGCTCCACCGCGCACAAACATGGGAATTGCGTCGAGCGGAGCATCCACTGTTAATGTAGTTGGACCCGTGTAAGTGCGGCCGCTGGCGAAATCAAACCATGTCCCGCGGGGCAGATAAGCCTTGCGAGTCTTCTCCCCCGGCGAAGTCACCGGAGCCGCCAGGAGATCCCCACCGAATAGAAATTCATTAAGCTCTTTTGCGGGCGTCTCGTCAAAAACCCTCGGGTCGTCAGGGAATTCAAGGGGCAGCGAACGGACGACGGGAAGTCCCGTCTGCGTCGCTTGAAAAAAAGTCGTGTAGAGATAAGGACGCAGACGATAACGCATTTCAATAGTACGGCGATTGATATCCTCCCACTGCGGCCCGAACGACCAGGGATCAAGCCGATGGTCCTTTTCTCCCGAATGGGTGATAAAGAACGGATTAAAGATGCTGCATTCCAGCCATCGCGTATAGAGTTCCGGGTCCGGTATGTAAACGAAAGCCCCCACGTCAGAGCCCGTAAATACCAGGCCTGAAGTCCCCATGGATTGAATCAGGCGCAGGCTGGCATTCATGTCCTCCCACGTGGCAAGATTGTCTCCGGTCCATTGGCCCGCATACCGCTGCCCTCCCGCGTAGGTGGCGCGGGTAATGACAAACGGCCGGATATTGGGCTGGTTCTGCAACAAGCCCTCGCGCGTGGCCTCTGACATCAGCAGTCCATAAATATTGTGGTTTTTTGCATCAGGCGATTTGAGCCCGTGGTCATAATAAGTGACGTCAGGATCAAATGGCGCGGGAATCCATCCCTTGCTTCTCAGTAGCGCATCCACCGTCGGCTCATCCATATCGGTGAGAAATCCGGAGAATCCATTCCTGGCAAAGTTTGCCGCCTCGGAAGCCCACCACGCACGCGCCTTTTCCGAAGTGAAATCGGGAAACACCGAAGCCCCCGGCCAGATCTGCCCGACGTAAACCTCTCCATTTTTCCTTTTCAGAAAGTTATTACCCGCCATTCCATGGTCGTAGATGGAGTAGCCGGATTCTTCCTTAACACCGGGGTCGACTATGGCAAAACTATGAAAGCCCTTCTGTTGAAGGTCGCTGAGCAGCTTGGGGGGATCGGGGAAACCCGTCCTGTCCCAAGTAAAATCGCGATTGCCGTTCATGTGTTGGGTGTCGAAGAAAAGCCCGTCGCAAGGAATATGCCGGGTTCGGAAATTTTCGGCGAGGGAGTAAAAAGTGGAATCCGGGTAATAGTGAGCGCTGCTTTGTAAATATCCAAGTGTCCAACGCGGCGGCATTTCGGTGCGCCCAACCAGATCGGTAAAGCGCTTGATGACTTTGTGGGGATCGGGCCCGTAGAAAAAGTAGTAATTCAATTCCCCGCCCTCCGCCCCAAAGGAGTAAGTGTCCGGAGAGTTCGCACCCATGTCAAAGAACGAGCGGTTGGAATTGTCGAAGAAGATGCCGTAGGCTTTACCCTGCCGCACACCCACAAAGAACGGAACGGTCTCATACATCGGGTCGGTTAGGGCATTATAAGCGGCAGGATCGGTATTCCAATTCACGTAGGAGTGCCCGCGCTTGTCGAGAGGTCCAGTCTTCTCGCCCAGGCCAAAATAATGTTCATCCGGCGGCATCCATTTCCAGCAGCGCACGCTGGAGCCATCCCACGCCGCGCCCAGCGAGTCTTTATCTTTGGAGATCAATCGGCCCGCAAGGTCGTAGAATGCCACACGAAAAGGACTCATCTGAATTCGCACTTCGATTTCCGACGTGCGGATTTTATATTGACCCTTTGAGCCACTGATCTGTGCGGGCACCTTTGCCCAGTCCGTCTTGATCACAGCCCATGAATAGTCAGGCCCCAGCATGGTTCCTTTACCCAGCCTGACACGGACTAGATCAGGAGCTAGAACCGTAACTACCGCCGTCGGGCCTGGACTTTTAAAGGTGATCTGATTCCCTTTAGGCGGATTGGCCGTCATGCCCCCGACCTCCTGCCATCCAGCGATGGCTCTCGGGCAAAAACCGGCGACAAGAATCAGGGCAAAAGGAATCCAAAGATAGAGTTTTTTCCGTATCAAGTGCTTTCTCCTGGATTTATAACTCCGCGGCTTCGCCACTTATCCACAAACGATCCGCTGGTGCTGCAGGGACGTCGGGCTTGCGGTTCAACCACAATCCATCGTCCATCCGAACTCCCTCAGCTGAACTTGAGATGAACTGATGTCGCCTCTCCCATTGGCAACTGATAACGGGCGAAACCACGTGAGCTTCCTGAGCCAACGATGGGTTTCAGCGTCAAGCTCTCTCTACGATCTACCACCAATTCTCCTTCACAACCTGCTGGCAGGGACAACGCCAAATCGCGGCTGCCCAGCTTGCCGCGGCTACTGAATTCAATCGGTCCACGGACGGTGTTCACGGTTAATTCCAATAAGTCGAGGTCTGCTACCTGGGGCCGAATCTCACAGCGGCCAAACCCGGGAACAAGTGGCTTGATTCCCGCCAGACTCATCGTAGGGATGTAAAGTGGGATGACAGGACAATGACTCCACTCTGAGTTGGAGTCCGGCCTGACGTGCCAATCCTCTTGAAGCGTATTATTCAGCTTTACCGAAGGGAGTGTGGCCCAACGTTCGCGAAGATCCTTCAAAATGATATCGGCCCGCCCCCCCTTGCCCAGTGCCCACAGCCTCCAACCGGCATTCGCGGGATAGGAGAAGCCCATCTCCGGCGGGCAATCCGCAAGCGCGCGCAATGCCGCATCCGTGCGCCCTTGCGGGCATTGGTCATACAATACGGCAGTGGCCAAGGAGCGGTCGCACATGCGCTGACCGCCGTCCTCCTTAAGCCAGGGAAGGTTGATGATGAAGAGCTCCTGCTTCGGATCCCAGAACCGCCGCACCGTGGCAGCCTGAATTTGCTGGCCGAAATCGCGGGCGGCCCGGGCACGCGCGGAGTCCCCAAAAGCCTCGCACAAGCGGGGCAGCGGATTTTGCAACATGGCGGCTGCGTACAGATTGAAAGCGCATTGCTTGTGTCGCTGCTGCTGATAGGCAACGTGGTCAATCCAAACCGAGGGAATCCCCAGGTTTTCCACCGGCAGCAGGCCGTCCGTCCCCACAATGCTTTCCAGATATTGCGGAAATCGCAGCAGGCGGGGGTAGGGCTCACGGAGGTCATCGAGGTCGCCGGAATACAGGTAATGATAGTAACAATCAAAATTGAACCCCACGCTGTGATCCAGCACCGGCCCCCACTTGGTAAGCTGAACCTGCCGCTCGAAAAGGCGTGCCAGGCGGTCATACGCCGGCCAGGTATCGAGAAAATATCCTCCCTGGGTCAATCCCTGGCTGAAAGTGGCAAGGAAACGGGCGGGAAGTCGCGCCTCGCCAAAATTCAGATGCAGAGGGTGGAGCTGATGCCCGCAATCGCCACTGTATTGCTGCCGTTCCCTACCCGCGCCATCCATCAGTGTCTCTTGGGCACAGTTGTTCATCGTATTGATAGTGGCATCGATCAAGCGCTGAAGCGGCGGCTCCGAAACCCGCACCACTGGCACGTGCGGCCAGGGGAAAATCCGCCTGCGCATTCCCACGCTGGAAATGGTGACCTTGCCCGGGGCGCCGTGAAGATGCAGTTGCATCCAACGGCAGCTTTCGTAGTCAAAAGTCTCAAAGTGGTTCAGGCCCTCGCGGCAGATAAAGCGTGCCCAACTGTGGAAGTGGGAATTCAACAACGCCGGCCCACCCACTTGGTGAGCTTCCTGCACCATGAGTTCGATGGTCGTGCCCGCGGGAGCGTCGATGGAAAAATATGGCCACCCCACAATCTGCTCCGTGAACTCGAAGGTCAGGGCAGCCCCGCGCCGGCCATCGAGCTCGATTTCCCATGACCCGCTACCCGTTTCTTTCGCCACAGACTGGCGGTCAGCCCGAAAACTGTTCGGCGGCTGAAATTCAAAATATTCCTCCGGAGTGCGGTCCCACTCAATCCAGAATGATTCGGCAAGCCCGGCAATGGGCACAATCGTCTCGTTCATAAACGGGACAGTTCTTGCCCGCAACTGCGAAGCCTTGGCGTCGCCGCGAAAGTCGTACTCGTATTCCGTGTACGACCCACAAGAGGCAGGTTTGTCAGCCGGGCAATCGAGCGGCATGGCGGGGAGCCAATCTCTTGTGGGAGTAAAGTCGGGACTCGACCAGCCGTAGGGATAAAGGCGGGCGTCAAACTCCTCCTGAAGACAGCGCACCCACCAGCGCTTGTAATGGCCGGGTTGCCAGGCGCGGGCCAGAAACGCCCGCCAGCCTTCATCGGATACGATTGTCTGCTTTCCGCCGTCCACGTACTCAATTTCCAGGCGGAAAATGAATCCGCACTTTCCGACAGGCACCGTGCCGTCGCCCTGGCCAAAGAACAGCACCTGGGCGGCCAGGGTGTTCGAACCTGCCTGCAGAAGGCCGGTCAGATCCACGGAATCAACTTCCAGCCACCGCGGATCGCACGGTGCCGGCCCCCACTGCACCCGTTGGCCGTTCACCTCCAAGCGGTAGCGGCTTTCCGCCGTCACCCAGCCCCGGGCGCGCCCGGGCTTCTGCGCCAGGTTCAATTGGCGCCGGAAGAGCACAAAGGTGTTTTGCAAAGTGCGCTCCGACGGATACCAAATCCATCGCGCAGGGCTCAAATCCAGCAGGACGGTCTTGGGATTTTGCATCGTCTGAATAGGAGATTGCAGACCGGAGGCTGATGAAGAAGCAAGTGCTTGATGTCGGGCCGGGGAAAAAAGCGTCCCCCCAGCCAAAGCAGAATTCTTAATGAAGTCGCGACGTTTAATAATGCCCCCTATATGCGAAACAGAATAGGACCTGATTTGTGAAATCCGGAAATAACCGGAGAAAGTATACGCGATATGGCGTGGAGTGGTGGAAGCAATATGCTAAACGAAGGGGGAAGGGCGAACAGTTCCGGGAGTACCTTTGGTATTAGAGGAATCCTTAAATTGAATTATGAAAAATCGTCGCTGGACCAAATCTCATGAAGGTCGGGCCGCCAATCCGATAATTGATCCTTTATTACTGATGACTGAGCACTTTACCTCAGTGTGCCGCAAGAGACGCGCCAGGGCGAGGCTTGGCACTCTTCATAAAAAATACCAAGGGCATCATGGCGATGAAGGTCCAACCTAGCAGCGAGTAGGCATCGATATAAGCCAGCATGTTGGCCTGGCGAACCAGGTTGCCGTAAAGCAGACCTTGTGCCTGGACGTGGGCAAGAGTTGAGCTGGAACCCTGCGTCATGAGCATTTGCTGTGCGCCCTGCGCGGCATTGCGGTAAGTTGAATCGTATGGAGTAAGATGAGCCACCAGATAGGCCTGGTGCACTTGGGCACGGCGGGAAAGGAGCGTGGCCACATTGGCGATGCCCACACTGCCGCCAATATTGCGCGCCAAATTGATGATGCCTGTGGCGTTGTTCATCTTCTCTTTGGGAATAAAATAGAATGCCGTCACATTGATGGGAATGAACAGAAAGGCCATCCCGATGCGGGAAAGCGTCCAGGCACGAACCGCCGTCCACATATCAAGTTGCAAGTTGAAAGTCGACATGTGTAGAAGTGCAAGACCGGTGACTCCCAATCCGAAGGCCACCAGCCAACGCGCCTCCACCTTCTGCATCAGGCGCCCCACAAGCGGCAGCGCCAAAATCGTGAAGATGCTCCCGGGTGAGAGCACCAGTCCGCTGAGCAAGGCCGTGTATCCCATCAGGGTTTGCAGCATCAGGGGCAGCAGCACAGTGGTGCCATAAAGCACGAACCCCAGCATAAACATGGTAAACGTAGCCAAGGCGAAGTTCCGGTCCTTCAACATACGAAAATCCACAATGGGGTCCTCGCGGGTAAGCTCCCAGATGACCGCACCAATCAGCCCCACGGCGGCAATCATGGTGCAGGCAATGATGAAGGTGGAACCAAACCAATCATCCCGCTCACCCTTGTCAAGAACCACCTGGAGAAAACCCAACCCCACACTCAGCAACCCCAGTCCCATGTAATCAATCCGCAGGCCACTCAGGCTTTTGCGGACCAGGTAGGGAGGGTCGTAAATCAGAAATGCAGTCAGGATAAGGGCGATCGCACCCACGGGAATGTTGATAAAAAAGATCCATCGCCAGGTGTAGTTGTCCGTAATCCAGCCCCCCAGGGTTGGACCAACAACCGGCGCCACGACCACGCCCATCCCATAAACCGCCATTGCCATCCCCTGCTTTTCCTTGGGGAAGCTCTCCACCAAAATGGCCTGGGAAATCGGCTGAAGCGCCCCACCACCCGCGCCCTGCAAAATGCGGAAAAACACCAGCAAGCCAAGGCTGGGAGCAATGCCACAAAGGAACGAACAGATGGTAAAGAGTGCGACACAAACCATGAAGAAGCGCTTGCGACCAAAAAGCGATGAGAGCCAGCCGGTAAGCGGCAGCACGATGGCGTTGGAAACCAGGTAGGAAGTCAGGACCCAGGTACTCTCATCCACGCCGGCAGAGAGATCGCCGGCAATGTGAGGTAGAGCCACGTTGGCAACGCTGGTGTCAAGCACCTCCAAGAACGTGGCAAGCATCACCGTCGCGGCGATCAGCCAGGGATTGATCTCTCCGTGTTTTCCGTTCCGATTAAAGATACCGTCCATAAATGGTCCAGTAAGTACAGCGTCCCCCAACAATTCGGTCCTTCAACCGGAACCGACAGTCAGGGGACGCTACAGCGTAACGATGTCAAGTCCGCATGTAGCGGCTCTTCCGATGCCACTTCCGGGAATCCAAAGGAATCCCTGCCTCAAATGCACTGTGATGTATGCCCCTACGCCCTGAGTCTATTTGAAAACTTGAAACAAACCCTTGCATTCACGAACTTGCAGCGCGAACCAACACCACATGCTCAATGCGCGCTGATGGGAGCTCCTGAGTGTGGCCGGCTCTTCTTCATCAATAGCATCAGCGGGATCAACGCCAAGAACGTTAAGCCCATTAGCCAGAAATCATCAACAAAAGCCAGCATTGTGGCATGGCGTTGCAAAAGCCCATAGGCCAAGCCATTGGCTTGCGCCTGAGCGTCAGCCATACTGGACCCGGCTGCATAAAGCGCCCCAGCCGAACCACTTACCATCGCCCTATATGCCGGGTCAAATGGAGTCATGTGGCTGACCAGAACTCCCTGATGGAATTGGGTTCGACGCGCCAACAAGGTAACCACATTGGCAATCCCGAAGCTGCCGCCGATGTTCCTTGCGAGATTAATGATGCCCGTGGCGTTATTGATCTTTTCTTTGGGAATAAAATAGAACGCCATGACATTGATGGGCACAAACAAGAAAGCCATCCCCGCCGACTGATAGATGCGCGCCATCATTGCCGTATGAAAATCGATGTCCAGGTTAAACGTTGCCATGTGAAACAACGAAGAGGCCACGATCACAACACCGATAATCACCAGCCAGCGCGCATCGAACCGCGTTAGCAATTTGCCCACCACGGGTAGCATAATGACAACGACGATTCCTCCCGGCGAGAGCACCAGCCCGCTCA
>PLSX01000202.1 GCA_003165315.1 Acidobacteriota bacterium | reverse complement strand
GTCTCAATTTTGGGGTTCACTCCATCGTGTCCCCCTTTTCTGCCTTGCAACTGATTGAAAATACGCAGTGACGAAATCGGTAAAATCAATTTTTCATACGTTCCGGTCCCGGTTTTCAGTCCCGGTTTTCCGGACAGCAATCAAGAGCGCCGTTGTTTGATTACCGGGGATTTGATGTTGGCCCCGAGTTTATGGGGGCTGGTAGGATTCCAATCCCCGGGTATTCATTTCGCAGGTTTTCTGGTATACACTCTGTTCGCCTCGCCGCCATAATTCGTAAGTTTTAAGCGACATAAACGGAGAATAGGACGATGAGCTTCTGGAAGAAATTATTGGGCGTCAAGGAATCGCCCAAGGTTGGCATCACCGGGGGAGAATCAAGCAAGCCATCTGCCACTGCCGTTCAACAGACTCTTTCCGGTGGGCAGGTGCCTAAGCCGTTAGCCCCACCGCCAATCGCATCAGCTCCAAAAGCCGAAACGGAACATTCAGTTCCGATAAGGGAATCGCCCAAGGCCAACGTCGCTGAAAGCAAATCGATCAAATTGCCTGCCTCTTCCATTGAGCAGCCAACTTCCGATATTTCAACCCCCGTTGCATCTGCGCCACCATCGATCACTTCCGTTCCAACCGCAGATGCTGAGCCCACCGGGTCGATACATGACGCGGCAAAACGTGGCGATTTGGGGAGCGTTAAGGCATTTATCAAGAGCCATGCCAATTTAGTCGTCAGCAAAGACCGGGAAAGCAAGACGCCTTTGCACTGGGCTGCGTTGGGCGGGCACAAAGACGTGGTGGAACTGCTATTGGCCAGCAAAGCCGATATCCATTCTAAGGATGGGCAAGGTCGCACGCCTCTGCATCTCGCATCCCGCTCCCCAAAACCTGACGATCCGGTCAACGACATCCTCTACGATGGCTTGGTCGCCGGCACTGGTCATTGGGACGTGGTCAAATTGCTTTTGGCCAACGGAGCAGAGGTCAATGCCAAAGACGACTACGGCCAATCAGCTTTGCACGAGGCTGCGTTGGCGGGCCGGAAGGACTTGGCGGAATTACTGTTGGCAAATAAAGCTGATACCAATGCCAAAGACGACAGTGGTCACACGCCTTTGCACTACGCGTTCGGCTCGGTGGAGGTGGTGGAGCTGTTGCTGCAAAGCGGCGCTGAGGTCAACCCAAAGAACAATCGTGGCCGGACGCCCTTGCGCATGGCGGAGATGCGGCGCCAAAAAGATGTGGTAAAACTGCTGCTTGCCCGCGGCGCCAAGGCTAAAGTCGTTTCTCCACAACCCAAGCTTCTGCGTCCCGCGTTGGTCCTCACCGGCCACTCTGGCATGGTAAACTGCGTGGATGTCGGACACGCGGATGGTTTTCGTGCCGTATCCGGGGGCGAAGACGGCACGATCAGGCTCTGGAATATTTACGATGGCGAATGTAGCGGCGTTATCAAGGTTGGTGTGCCCGTAAAACGCATATGCTATTGCGATGACGATATCACCATCATTGCATTATGTGGCGACGGCGTCATTCGATACTACGAGCCCAGCGGACTTCTGATAGCGCACGTGGATGGAATTGCGGATCTTCGAGACGGCGCTTCTGACGGTCTCGAGCCGGAAATCACCGCCTTCGCTCGCTATCCAGGAACTAAGAACGTCGCTTATTGCGCCCGTCAATTGTACGATTCATTGCGTGTTTCACGAGGTGGCCAATCCTGGTCAACGCGCTGGAATACGGGTTCAATCGTGACGATTAAGTCGCTCGCTATCAACTCCGATCAGGGCTGGATCGCGGCAGGAGGCTGGAGAGAACTCGTTGTGTGGAGCACTGGCCGGGGTAATTCTGCTGACACCTCTGCTCCGCAGAAACTGATGTATGTCGACGGCGTATTACATGAATGGGTCGACCCGGATCCGCAATACGAAACTTCATATGGTGGAGAAATCCTTGCTCTAGGGACGTCCTGGCCGGGGATTGTCGCAGGCGACAACGAGGGATTTATAACAGTTTGGGACTTCGGCGATGACGGCTACAAAGTGCGCCAAACCGGTGAGGACTTGGATGAAGATTCAGTGAACGAAGAAGAATTCAGCAGCACAAACACCCTGAGGCTTGTCCGGGAACTGGATGGCCACGACAGTTGCGTATCTTGTCTTGCCTCCAACGATAATGTGGTCCTTACCGGGTCTTATGACAATACACTGAAATTGTGGGACCTTACGAAGGGCAAATGCTTATCCGTAATGGAGTGTCCTGGAACCTTCGGCAAAACTCACCCGTTCGACGTTTCACTATGTTCTGGATCCCGCAAAAGGGCCGTGTCCGCACACGACGGGGTTATATGCGTATGGGACACCTCATCCGCTTATTAGCGCTTGGCCTGGAACGCGGCGCGGTTGGCCCGTTGACCTGCCAAGCCGTTGTGTCTTGCCGGGTATAGAATAGGGCACGTGACAAACGGTATCAAACCAAGCGTCAGATTTTGGTTTTATCTACAGGCCATGATTTTGCGGGTGCGCCAGATGGAGTGTCCCATCTGCGGTGGCGATGTGCCTCGGAAACTGCTTCGCTCCAAAACTTTCGAGTGTCCGACATGCAAGGTGTCATTGCGGGTTAAGGACTTAAGCCAACTGCTGACAATAGTGCTGATCATCGTTTTGCTTGTTTGTGGTTATTGGCTGAGCTTCGTAATAGGGGAACAACTCGGGTTGGAGGGCAACGGGCTGTTCACGGCTACGCTCTTCCTCGGTCCTATTGGGGGCGTTCTGGTCTCGGTGATATTAGGAGTCTTCATCGGGGGAGTAGTGGGTGTGGCACCGCAGTTGGAGGACGATCCCGGGCCCACCGTCGAAGACGGACGAATTCTGCACATCGACTCACCACCCCCACCCCGCAATCCTCCACAATAATGGGAGCACGGGGCTGGCGCAGACTCCTGATTGGGGGAGTCTGCGATCCCGAAGGGACTATTCGTGATCGCTTGCAAGAAATACAGGCGCGGTGGCTGCGGGGATGCGAATATTCATCGCCGGGTGACCGGGGAAGAGGACGTCCCTTGGGGAGATCGCAGACTTCAAATGGCCGAAGTCTGCGCCAGCCACGTGGTCGATTCACTCTGGAGCGCATGGCTCGATTGTACGACCGCTGGCTCGTCCAACCCCGGCTGGTGCATCCTTACCCCAGCGTGCGCTTTGACGCCATGCATCCGAGGTAAGAGCCGTATGCGTGAGCAGCGCCCGTACGGATCTGTGCGGGGGGCGGCCAGCAATGCCCGTCCCTACCGCGACCGGGTTTCTAGGTTGTGTCGCTATCCGGACTGCCGGTGCCCGGGCCAAAACAGTGCTGCTTGCTGCAGCGGTACATTGCAGCCAAAGTGTCGGCATAGGTATTGGTCCAATGCGGGGCCGCGCCGGCCTTCACCACTTGTTTGATCGCCGCTTCCACAATTGGACGATTCTGGTTATTGACGTTCCCGCAGCGCTCGATGGAACGCTTGAGGGATCCCAACTGCTGCTCAAGCTTGGATACCTGCCTCTGCGCCCGCGCCAGCTCCTCGTCAATGCGGGCCTGCAACCGTGCGATGATGTTGCCGTCATCGCAGTACTCCAGACGTTTGCCTTTCAGGTCGTTCATTTGACGCATCAGGACATCCAACGCGCCAATGGTGGCGAACATCTTATCGGCTTTTTTCCGGAGATTCTTCTGCTGCACCTCGGTCGGTGTCGGTGGCGTCTCTCCGCTCAGCGACGACACGGCCATGCCGGTGCCTTCTTCCGCGAAGAACTTGATCCAATCCTCGGCTACGCCGCCGCCGTAGTCGGCCAATTGATCCATGGCCGTTTCGCCCATATGCGAGGCCAGACTATCGCCGACTCCCCAGGCTACAATAGCGGCGATCCACGCAGGTCCTCCGACAAGCCATCCCACGCCATACACAATGAACTTCGCCGTGGTGTGAAGCACCGCGTGCTTGGCGCCGGAAGCCGCTACGGACTTGGCCGTTGAACCGGCGGAACTTAAGCGCGTGATTCCCGCCGACCACCATTGGCTCCAGCTCTGAGGATTGGCGTTGCTGTGGGCGCGATTCCACAACGCCGTGAACCGCTCTGAGTTGTTCTTTCTGGCTCGCTCCTGATCGCCAGGATTGGGCATACTTCACTCCTCTCGCGCCAGCAGCAACGCCCTCGCCGTGCTTCCGAGTCGCGCAACAAGCCGGAGCATGCTGCCAATTTTAGATAGCTTTCCCTCTGCGCCTTAAACTCGGAATATCCGTTTTCAGTTTTCGCCGTGCCCGAAATTTACAGCCCTGCGCCTCTAATGTCAAGCGGCCAGCGCGGGGAGAGGTTGCGAAAAGAGATTCGGCTTCGAGCCGAATCTCTCTGCGGCACTTTCCCCCGCCCGGAACTGAACCCGATCGAGACTGCGGATTGAAGTGCCGCTCAAACCCGCAACCGCAACCCATCATTTTAATTTCAGTTCAATTCGCCATGGCGTACCCCTGAGTAATTTTTCCCGGCGAAAAATGACTCAACGCTACGGCGCTTGTCGCTCTCGGCAAAAACACAATCCCCTTGACTGGCGCTCACTGAACTTGTATATTCGGCGGCCATACGGGCCCAGCACGATATCACTTTCAAATTTCAATACCGTGAGGCATTCCATGAAGAAGCCGGGACTTGCGTTTGTATTCAACTTTCTTCTTGCTGGAGCGGGGTTGGCCTATCTGGGGTTATGGCTGTGGGCGGTGATCGATCTTGCCGCCACCCTCGGGGTCGCATTTCTGATTGTCGAATATAGCCCGGATCAGTTGGGATTGGCCGGAACTATCATCCCGGTCATCAACGGCGTTTTGGCGATGTCGATTGCCCGTTCGAAGAATGCAAGTTAGGGACGCGGGGGAGATCGCACGGTCGAACTGCGGCAAGAGGCTGGGTAGCCTCAGTGAGCGAATTCCTGACTGTGGCCTTTTCCGAGACGCTCATTCCCAATTCGAAGCGGAGATCCTCGCCCAGAGTTCACGTATTTGCACGGTAAAACCCGCGCGTGCTGGGAGGGCCCACGGTCAGGAAATCACTGACCGTGGCTACCATCCGCACACGGGCGATCGCTTATTGTTGCTTGAAGCCGTTGCCCTCGTATCCCATTTCGCCCAGATCCTTCGCCTTCATCAGGTCCGCCCCGTCGGGGTTGTAATAGAAGCCGCCACTGCTCATATTGCCCGGTTGGCCAACCCAGGCGAAGGCTCCCAAGCCCGGACCCTTGGGGGTTGCGGTGATAATACAGGACTGTCCGATGATCTGAAGCAGATAGTGATAATTCGGATCCTTTGCGGGATTGATGGTCAGACCCACGGGTTGACCGTTCTTGGTCTTGATTCCCGTGAGCAACTCGCTCCACAGGCAGGGCCTGCCCGGTCCGCCAAAGAAGGTGCTGGCGCAGGTGCTTTCCAGGTCCTTAATGGTATACACGACGAGCCACGCCACCTGCTCAGCGGGCTTGAGATTTACGACTGATCCATCGGTGTACTTCAGCGTGCTGATCTTGGTTCCGGCGGGGATGGAAAGTCCCTGCGCCCGCGCATCCTGCGCCCAGCCGCATCCCACCACCAACACCAGCAATGACGCAAAGACGGGTACACTCCACTTTCCTGAGATCATAGGTTTGCCTCCTTGGATTGGCCACACACTCGCGGCATCGGTAGCGGTACAGGTTGATGTTGTAGCGGCGAGTTTACCTCGCCAAATGGCGGCGTAAAGCCGCCTCTACATCAAACTGTACCAATACGGCAGAATCTGCCGGTTTGAAACGCATCAAAGTGATTCGTCAAGGTTCGCTTGATAACCGTCACCCTTCCCAACTAAGCGTCACAAACTTTCAAGCCACGCACTTGGTTTCAAAGATAATCGGGAATTTCGTTTTCGATTCTGGGCCGTGCGCATAGAATACCCCACCCCTCTTTCGGGCGCAATGGCCGTTGGGTGACGCCAGCAGCTTCGTAATCTGTGGA